>JADLDG010000087.1 GCA_020846775.1 Nitrospirota bacterium | reverse complement strand
TTTATATTAACTCTGCTCTGGATGATCCTCCCATCGACAATTGTTATAAACGAATTTATTGGTACTCGTCATTACATGGAGGGATTTTTATTTACACTTATTGCAGTTATGTTTGCTTATAAACAGGTAAGCAGTGATGAAAATGAAAGTATCGTAATTATGTCTGGTATTTTTATTTCGGCCTTTATATCAGTTCTTTATAAAGAGATATTTGCATCAACAACCTTATTTTATTTGTTCTGTTACCTTAGCTATTATAAGAAATATCGATCTGCAGTAGGGATTGTTGTGATAGGATGTATTTATTTCATTTGGAGAACATCTATATTTGGTACTAATCTTCAATATGCAATGCCTTTCCCAAGTTTACATGATACCCTTAGATGGATTTCAAAAATTCCATTTATTCTGACTGGTAATTGGGGAGGATATTTGGTTTGCATTTTTATTGTGGTTTGTGGTTCTATTCTCATTGTAACTCGGATGGTCAAATGGTATATCGTTCTATTTTTATTATTACTTGTTATAACGGCGTTAGTGTCTATTTTCCCTACCGCTTATGCAATGTTGGGCAGCTATAATAAACATGGAACATGGTATAGAGTAGCATTCTATTTGAATTCGATTTTGCTTCTGTCAGGAGGTTATCTTTTCTTTAAATTAAGAATAAGGATGTTATGTATTTCTTTTATTTTAATTATAACATTGTTTCTACTAATTGGCTCTACAACGACTGTCAGGAAATGGAATAGTTATAAAGCCCGTTATCGTATAGAAGGCCAATACTATTTGGACAATCCTAACCGCCTCATTTACTCTGAACTTCCTGCATATTGGTATCTGAAGGGTATTCATGATCTTTATTCTGTTGCCAAACTCCATTATCTTACCCCGCAGCAACAAGAAACCAACGTACGCGAAGTACTTTTAAGATATGGTATGATATGGCGCTACAATGGCCGTGATTTTGTGGAAGACAAAGATCTATTCAAAGAACTTTTGGACAATCAAAAGTAGCTTGGGTACTTTTCAATCCTGGAACTATTAATGATTATGAAATATTTTAAAATGCTGATATTTTTTGGACGCCAACTCTACAAGAACAGTTATATGATAAGGAGTATGGTCATCAGAGATTTGCGGCAGCGTTATGTGGGGTCCATGTTAGGGATTTTCTGGTCTGTTATCCATCCCCTCACACAGATTATGCTCTATTATTTTGTATTTGGAGTGGTGTTAAAAATGAGGTTGGGACCTGAATATGGTGAAACCAAATTTGTATTCTGGCTGATTGGAGGGCTTCTCCCATGGATGTTTTTTGCAGATATAATTACACGCGCCCCTAAGGCCGTGATAGATCAGGGAAACCTTGTTAAAAAGATGGTATTTCCTTCAGAGATTCTGCCGATTGTAAACATTGCAGCGGCCTTAATTAACCACATTCTTGCAATTGCTATTCTTGTTGTATTTCTTGTCGCAAGTGGTCAAGGAATTTCGCCAAAGATATATTTAATGATGCCTTATTTATTACTACTTATAGTATTCTCATTAGGGATATCGTGGTTGTTGTCATCGCTTACTGTATATCTGCGGGATATCGGGCATATCATAGGCGTAATAGTAAACATATGGTTTTATCTCACACCGGTTATATATCCTCAGCAACAAATACCAGGCAGTCTGCTCAGGTTTTTCAGGCTGAACCCCATGCTTCATATAATAGAAGGATTCCGAACAGCACTTTTAGGAAAAACAAGCGTTGATATAACTGGTCTTATGTACCTCTTAGTAGCTGGAATTGTAATTCTTATAGCAGGCGCCTTTACCTTCAGGAAATTAAAACCCAACTTTGCTGACGTACTATGACCGCAATCGAAGTCAATAACCTCACTAAAATCTATCGGTTATACAAGTCTCCCAGGGACCGCGTCCGTGAACTCATCAGTCTCAAGGGGAGAAAATACCATCATGAGTTTCATGCTTTAAATGATATATCCTTTACAATAGCAAAGGGACAGACAGTTGGTATTATTGGTCAGAACGGGAGCGGAAAGAGTACACTGCTTAAGATTATCTCTGGTGTTGTGAGGGCAACCAGCGGCAGTGTCACGGTGAATGGACGGGTTGCGTCCCTGCTTGAGTTAGGTGCCGGTTTCAGCCCTGAATTTACCGGTCGGGAAAATGTCTATATGAATGGTGCATTAATGGGATTTACCAGTAAAGAGATGGCCCAGCGTTTACCTGTAATTGAAAGATTTGCTGAGATAGGGGAGTTTATAGACCAGCCGGTCAGGACCTATTCAAGTGGTATGTATGTCAGGTTAGCCTTTGCCGCTGCCATAAATGTTGATCCGGACATACTTATTATTGATGAGGCATTGGGTGTCGGAGATGTGATGTTCCGGCATCGTTGCTGGAGTAAGATCAGGGAGTTTAAGGAAAAGAAGACTATATTATTTGTGTCTCATGATATGAAGGCTGTAGTGAATTTATGTGATCAGGTTGTTTGGTTAAGGGGAGGCAAGATTGAGGACTCAGGTAGTCCTAAGCCAATTTCTGAACGATACTTCGCATATATGTATAATTCAAAAGACAATTCTCCGAAAAGTAAAAATCTGACTCAGGATACACCAACCCCGGCCAGTAATCTTCGTATTACTAATGCTGAGATGGATGAGTCTGAAGATGTTTTCGACAGTAGTAATGAATTTGGTAATGGCGCCGCTAAGATTAAAGGGATGGAGCTTTTGGATAATCAAGGTGAACATGTTAAAGCATTATGGGCTGGTGCTTTTGTTCAAGCTGTAATCTCTATAGAATGTATTCATGAAGTTATACGGCCAATAGTGGGATTTACAGTTCGTAATCAAATGGGCAATGAAATCTTTGTGACAAATACAGATTATGAGGGCCTTTTTCTCCCGGAACTGCAGCCAGGAGTGAGGCTTGAAGTTAAATTTGGTTTTTACTGGCCATTCGTTGCTCATGGAAGCTATTCTTTTTCACCGGCCATAGCAGATGGGATACAAGAGGCAAATATAATGTGTGATTGGGTGTATGATTGTTTAATAGTGGAAGCGGCTACTGCAAAAAAGATATTTGGCCTAATTGGAATTGATAATATGAAAGTAGATTACACTATATTATGAAATAACAATTATCGGGATGAATGAAGAATTGGAATTTAACAGGAGATTGTAAGTATGCTAAAAGGTACAGGTGAGCGCTATTTACCGTGGCTTGAAGATGCATTTATTAATTATGAACATTTGCATAGATATGCATATGCAGCACAGTTCGTCAGGAATCTGAAAGTCTTGGACCTGGCCTGCGGTGAAGGCTATGGCAGTCACTTAATGTCCGATACAGCCAGCCTCGTCACTGGCATTGACATAGATGAGGAAGTGATAAGGCATGCAGGCAGCAAGTATGTAAAAGATAATTTACAGTATAAGACTGGTTCCATTACTGATGTTCCTATTAAGGGAGAAGGTATTTATGACGTAATTGTTTGTTATGAGGCCATAGAGCATATAGAATATCATGAGAAGTGCCTGAATGAAGTCAAGAGGTTATTGGCCCCGGGAGGGTTATTCATAGTATCAACACCTGATAAAAATATATATAGCGAAGAAGCTCAATTCAGTAATCCCTTTCATGTCAGTGAACTTTATTTTGATCAGTTTAATGAGCTTTTAAAGAAATATTTCAAGAATATCAGTTTTCTTGGCCAGCGCATTTACACTGGATCGAACATATGGCCGTTATCTTCTAAGGATCATCCAGGGTTTGTTGAATATGTGATTGACAAAGGTTCGAAGGAATATAATTTTGTGGGATCAGATAAAAAAGTTCCAAGGTATTTCATTGCCATGGCATCCGATGCTGAGTTTAAGATGGATATCAAATCAAGCACTATGTGTGATGTCGCAAATGATCTGGATAAACAGCTTGTTAAGCTTAGCAATGCGGCGAAGACGAGTCAACAGGAACTGATTACATTAAAGGAGGAATTAAATAGAATACGCTCAAATGCATGCTGGCGGGTGTTAAGGAAAATCCGTCAGATCAGTGCGAAACTATTTCCATTTCTCTCAGTTAAGAGGAAGGATGCTGGAGTCCCGCTTTCGAGGGAATGACGAAGAATACCTTTTCACTTCTGCGATGAAACATAATATTATCAGACGAATAAAGAAGTCGCTTGGCTATCCTCATAGAAAAGACAACGTCGGGGATCCTTCATATAATGTATGGATATCCAGAAATGAACCTGAGTACGTGCAATTAAAGGATATGCGGACAGAATCCCGTTCATGGCCATACCGGCCCAAGGTAAGTATAATTACCACGGTCTGCTCCACTGACAATGTATATCTTAAATTGTGTGTGAATTCCGTTATGGATCAGATATATGAAAACTGGGAATTGTTCCTGATGGATGTGGAATCTGATAACTCTGATGCAAAAGGTCTGAAAAAAAAATATGCTGAAAAAGACAACAGGATAAAGTTTGCAACTCTATTTAATAATCGTAGTAGTGGAGGACGTCTCAATGAGGGGTTGAAACATGTCACGGGTGAATATGTTGTTTTTCTTGATTACAATGATATGCTTGCTGCCTTTGCACTTTATGAGGTTGCAAAGCTCCTCAATAAGCATCCGGAAACAGATTTAATTTATTCTGATGAGGATAAAATCATGGAGAAAGGTAGTACGAGATATGCACCATTATTCAAACCGGATTGGTCTCCGGATACCTTTCTGTCATATAATTATGTAAGCCATTTTTCGGTGCTTAAAAAGGCTATAATTGACAAGATAGGCGGCTTTCATAAAGGCTATGATGGGGCACAAGACTACGATTTGTTTCTCCGTGTCGTTCAAACTACAAACAACATCAGGCATATCCCCAAAGTGTTATACCACTGGAGGGCGGCATCCGGCTCTGCCTCATCTGAGCTGATGGCCAAGCCTTATGCTCTGGATGCGGCTAAAAGGGCGATAAGTGAGTATCTGAAAGACAGGGGAGTTGATGCGGAAGTCTCTGATGGATTGTTCCCGGCATCCTACCGTGTCAGGTATAAGATACGGCCATCTCTGAAGGTCAGTATCATTATCCCGACAAAGGATAAGGTTCAATTGCTGAGACAGTGTGTTGCCTCTATTATTGAGAGAACGGATTATAAGGATTATGAGATAATGATTGTGGATAATCAGAGTAAAGAGAAGGAGACTAAAGAATATTTTAATATGCTTGGGGAAAATCCCCCTGTATCCCCCTTTGATAAAGGGGGAATAGATGATGGACATAAGATAAGGGTGATTTCTTATGATAAGCCCTTCAACTTCTCAGCGATCAATAATTTTGCCGCTAATTCTGCGCACGGAGATTATCTCCTGTTCCTGAATAACGATACAGAGGTGATCAGCAGAGAGTGGCTTTCAGCCATGCTTGAGTTTGCCCAGCGGGAAGATGTGGGTGCAGTAGGGGCAAAGCTTTACTATCCGAATGATACTATTCAACATGCGGGCGTAATTGTCGGCCTGCGTGGTCTTGCCGCCCATGCACATAAAGACTTTCCACGGACAAGCAATGGTTATTATGGCAGATTAAACGTCATTCAGAATCTTAGTGCGGTAACGGCAGCCTGCATGATGGTACGCAAGAACGTATTTGAGGAGGTGGTGGGATTTGAGGAAAGGCTGTCTCATGCATTCAATGATGTGGACCTCTGTCTGAAGATAAGGGAGAAGGGCTATCTCATCGTTTTTACCCCTTACGCAGAACTTTATCACTATGACTCAGCGAGCGGAGCAAGCAAAGGACATGAAGAAACACCAACGCCTGAAGGCAAAGAGCGGTTTGCCAGGGAGAAGGAGTTTATGCTGAATAAGTGGAAGGATGTCATTTCAGCAGGGGATCCCTACTACAACCAAAACCTGACGCTTGATAAATGGGACTTCAGTATAAAACTCTGATTAATGCTGTAAATTTGTTTGACATGTTCCGGGAATCTTCGCATAATAAAAAGGATAAAAAGTTATGCCGGCAGACCCAGGGATTTAGAAGATATACACCATCTTGAGAGAATTCTGAAGTTAAAAAAAGGGGAGTGAGATTGGACAAGGAAGAACTCTTATGATTATCAGAGGATACATTCAGATGAGGAATTGAAGGAATTTCTCAGACTTACACCGGAGCAGATATTAGAATGACTTGAAGGTGTTATGATTTTTGTATGGGAGACAAAAACACGATAAATGCATTCTGAAGATAATCAGGGTATCAGCCAGGATGGATGCGGGTTATTTCATGGATGTTGTCAAAATGGATGTCGGTGCTGAGGATATGGCGGATGTTATGATTCAACATAGTGGCTGCATGGACGGCGTCTCTGACAGGGATTGTATACTGTCTCAGGAGAGACATCGCCTTTTCAATATCTTCATGAGTAATGGGGAATATAGGGTTTGCGATATCCTTCAGAATGGTACATGCCTGATGGGCAATAACCTTCTTGTCTAATGAATAGTACCGGTAGAGGATTTCCTGAAATATTTCTGTATTGGTGCAGACCTGCATTCTGGCAGATCGTATCTTCTCGAGGATTCTGACACATGGATTTTTTAGTGTATGAGGGCCGCCAAGGGTATACATGATAATGTTGCTGTCGAGGAAATAGAGACTCATTTGGAATGTCCGGATTTCAGCTTTGAATACTCCTTCTCCCATTTTTCCCACGATTCCGGGGCAGGGGCAGGGGATTCTTCAGACAGTTTCAACAGGGAATCTACGGCATCTTTGACTTTCCTTTTCTCTTCTTCTTTGAGATATGTCTCTTCTACCACCTCACGAATCAGGGTGCCAAGTTTTTTATTCTGTCTCGCAGCGATCTCTTCGAGAGTTTTATATTGTTTTTCCGTGAATAAGACCTGGACACGCTGTGGGTATTTCATGACATAATAGTATCAATATAATAGTATTATGTCAATAGTGTTGTTGAGAAATAGGGTGAGAAATTAGGGACAGCGACTATTTATTTTGACGTAAGCTGCATCGAGGTCAAGAAACATTTCAAAAAATAAATCCCTGCGATTGCATATCGTTTTGTAAAGTAATTATTATGTGATCCTGTTGTAATATGGAATTATCAGTCCTGATCGTCAATTGGAACACTAAAGAGTTTTTAAAAGATTGCCTTCAGTCACTATACAGCTCAGTAAAAAACATATCTTTTGAAGTAATAGTTGTTGATAATAATTCCGGTGATGGCAGTGTTGAGATGGTGAAGAAAAGCTTTCCTGAGGCTCGTCTCATTGAGAATACAAAGAACGCAGGATTTGCAAGAGGGAATAATCAGGCTTATGCAGCCTCAAAGGGCAGGGTCATCGGATTGCTGAATCCTGACACCATTGTTTACCCGGGTACGTTTGAGAAGATGATGGATTACCTGCATACTCACGACGGAGTGGGGGCTGTGAGCTGTAAGTTCTTAAACCCCGATGGCACATTGCAAAAGGAATTCTATCGGCGTTTTCCAACAGTATCAACTATCTTCTTCCGTTACACACATATAGGTCAGCGTATCAATCAGAGAATCTTCCATGATAGGGCATTAAATAATTTATTCTATTATGATAAGACCTTCGAAGGAACAGAAATTATTTCACAGCCAGGGGCAACATGTCTGTTGATGAGGCGGTCTCTCATAGAGAGGATAGGCCTGTTTGATGAGCAGTTCCCGATACTTTTTAATGATGTAGATTTATGTAAACGTATTTGGAAGGAAGGTTATGAGATCCACGTCCTGGCAGATGCACATATTACCCATTATGGAGGAACTAATATCAAAACATTACCAAAGGATGAACTTGCCCAAATAGCCCACAGTGGAATAATGCGTTATTTCAGAAAGCATCATGGATTGGCGCCGGTATTATTTATCAATATTGCCTTCTGTGTAGATAAGTGCATATCCATCGTATTAAGAAAAATACGTTAATGAAGAAAACACTTATTGTTGTGAATTTATTTGACATGTTTAGGGACTGTTAGCATAATAAAGTTGAAAAGGAGATATAAGAGGATGGGTTTAATGTCTCCACAAATAGGAGAGTTTTTGATTAAAGCTACACATCTTCCTGATATTGATGCTGCCTTAAAAAAGATACTTACTGAATATATTGAGCTGAAAACCGCTGATATTGAAGGCAAGATTAATAAATATGAATCTAAATGGAAGATGACTTTTGAAGAGTTTCATGATGCTTTTAAGAATAATAAACTCACAGTTGATGCCTATTCATATGAAGTGGAAAAGGATTTCTGGGAATGGGAACAATTGGAGAGCCTTTTTAAATATTATGAGGATATTAAATCAAAATGGATATAGCTGATGATGACATCCATCAACATATTTTGGCTCGTATGCAGCAACGTGGGGTTACAATGGAGGAGATTCAAATGGTATTAAATGAAGGTCAGGATGCTAAAGACTGTAAACCTGGCACTCGTGGAAAAGTGATGAAATTCCAGTACCAAAAGGAGTGGGAGGGAAATAATTATGAAGAAAAAGAGGTAACAGTATATTATAAGATTAAGGAGGAAAAGGTGGTTCTACTAACTGTTAAGGCGAGATACGGCAGCCAATTTTAAAAGGAGGAATAATATGAAAATAGAATATGATTCTGAAAGAGATCTTCTTTATATATATTTTGCAGAGCCATTTACAAAAGCGGCTGAGACGATAACAATTACACCTGGTGTTCATGCAGATTTTGATAGGGAAAAGAAACTTATCGGAATCGAAGTTCTTGATGCATCTGAAATAATGAACAGGAAAATAGAACTTGCACTTCCAGAACCAGCGTTGAGTAGGAGTAAGGGATAGATAGATTGTTTAAAATTAGAAAAGGTAACAGAAGTCTTGATTCAAATAATATTAAGACAAGAAATATACGGGTAGTATTTGTCTTAAGAGATCCATTGCCAGGACATACCTGAAAAATATGATTGGTTGTTATTTAATCACCGTATAATCGCTAATAGTGTGAAAAAAAGTAATGTCAAAGAGACGGAAGATATGCTTGAACTCAAGGCATTTGACTTTTAAAAGTATGAGAAATCATAATTCCCTCCATATGCACTGTTCTTAAATTCAGAGACAATGAGAGTGATCGGAGATATTTTCACAAAAGAGGTACACTTGTATCAATCTGTTCCAAAATGACAAGGTTAGAAATGCTGGGTATAAGGACTATTGCAAGTTACGATCATGGCTGGGCTAACAATTATAATCTTATTCGTTTTGTGGCGGCTTCTCTGGTGATTTATTTTCACAGTTATCGTCTTTCCGGAATGGGCAAAGATCCGTTGTTAGAATTAACGGGATACACGGATATCGGTCAGTGTGCAGTGAATGTTTTTTTTGCCGTTAGTGGCTTCCTCGTAACTAAAAGTTTTATATCAAGACAGAATTTGCCCAGCTACATTGAAGCACGCCTTTTGAGGATCTTCCCCGGTTTGATCGTGGCAGTTATGTTTACTGTTTTTATCGTTGGCTTGTGGGCAACATCAAAATCATTTGCAGTTTTCTTACAAAGTAAGATGACTTTATCATATATGCTGCATAATGTTACGTTGATAAAGGGAGTAGCTCATCGTCTTCCAGGAGTGTTTGAAACTAACCAATTCTCAGGATCTGTGAATGGGTCTCTCTGAACCCTCTACATGGAGATATGGATGTATGTTATTTTAACGATCCTCGGAGTGTTGGGTATTCTGATCAGAAAGAATTTATTCAACGTAGTTTTGTTGGTTTTTACATTGTTGTTTCTTCTGTTTCCAGACAAATTCCCGATCCTTTCAGAATACAATCATTATCCGAGACTTGCTGCCTTCTTTGCCTTTGGTGCCTTCTGCTATATTAATCGAAATATTATTCTACTGCACTCCTTTCTGCTTGTCATTCTTGCCGTTGTTGCCATCATGTTGCATAGCACATCTTATGGACGTCTGTCCTTCAATATTGCTTTAGCCTACAGTGTTTTCTGGTTTGCCTATTGTCCCTCCGGCTGGATACGTAAGTTTAACCTGTTCGGCGACTATTCTTATGGACTCTATATCTATGCGTTTCCGATTCAACAGAGTATTGCGTTTATTCTGAGCAGGATCTCACCTGCGGGTATGTTTGTAATTTCTTATCCCTTGACCTTGATTCTGGCAGTAATGTCATGGTACTTAGTGGAAAAGCCGGCACTTGGATTAAAAGGGAAGATTCCATGGTCATCGCTTAATTATGAGAAGACCTAAACAAGCATCAGACTACGATATATGGATGAATAATTTCGCCTTCACGGAGAAGAAGCGGAATCATGTCTTATCCGAGATCGAGAGATTATCTTACAAGCCCTTAATAAGCATTGCTACACCTGTTTACAATATTGAGGATGCCTGGCTGGAGAAGTGTATCCAGTCTGTTTTAAGTCAGACCTATCCGGACTGGGAGCTCTGTATCGTAGATGATGCATCCACCCGGGAAGGGATCAGGGAAGTTTTACAGCACTACTCAAAGAGCGATCCAAGAATCAAGACGAAATATCTTGCCCGGAATCTCCATATATCCGGTGCTACGAATGAGGCATTGGATATGGCTGGTGGAGAGTTCGTGGCCCTCCTGGATCATGATGATGAGCTCCACCCGAATGCCTTATTCGAAGTCGTGAACCTCCTCCAGTCCTCAAAGGATGCGGACATGATCTATACAGATAACGATATGATCAATACTGAAGGCAAGAGGTTTAATCCTAAGTTCAAGCCGGACTGGAGCCCGGAGTTATTACTATCCTATATGTACATCAGTCACCTCATTGTCTGCAGGACTTCTCTTGCCAGAAAGATAGGCGGTTTCAGGAAAGGCTATGAGGGGTCGCAGGATCACGATATGGTCTTAAGATTGAGTGAGAGGACGAATAAGATTTATCACATCCCTAAGATCCTTTATCACGCGCGCACCATCCCCGGATCCGTTTCAAGTTCCGGAGATGCGAAGCCGTATAGTTTTACGGCAGGGACAAGGGCAGTGCAGGATGCTGTGGACAGGAGGGGGATCAGCGCAACGGTTGAGAGACCCGATTTTGCTGTGGAGGCAAAGTTAGGAATTTATAAACTGAATTTCATGAATATCGGGAATGAACGGGTTGCCATCGTTATTCCTACACGGGACAGGGTGGATTTGTTAAAAAACTGCATCGGTAGCATCGAGGCAAAGACGACCTATAAAAATTATGAAATTATTATCGCCGATGATGGCAGTAAAGAAGAGGCGACCTTAAATTACTTTAAGTCTATCAGGCACAGGGTCATTCATGTTGGGGGTCAGGGACCTTTTAATTTTTCCAGAATCATGAATCGTGCTGTAATGCAGGTGGATCACGATATTGAATATCTCCTCCTTCTGAACAATGACATTGAGGTGATAACAGGCAACTGGATAGAAGAGATGCTGGGGTTTATGCAGACCTCCGAGATTGGCGCTGTGGGTGCGAAACTCCTCTATAAAGATAATAAGATTCAGCATGGCGGCATTATTGTGCCGTTGCATGAGGGCCTTCCGGGCCATGCCTTCAAAACTCTTGATGATGCTTCCATGGGATATTTGTTCTTTGCCAAAGTGGTCAGAAACTATTCGGCAGTCACTGCGGCATGTATGCTGACGAGGCGGAGTTATTTTGAAGAGGTTGGCGGGTTTGATGAAGAATATCTGAATGAAGCATACAATGACGTAGACTACTGCCTTAAACTGAGAGAGAAGGGCTACAGAGTTGTGTATACCCCATATGCTGCTCTTTATCATTATGAAGGCGGTTCGCGCGGGAAGAGAGTTCCTGCAATAAACGAGTATTATTTCAGGAGCAGATGGGGGAGTATTCAAGCCGATCCATATTTTAACCCTAATGTTGAAGGCTGGCTCTTTCAGATTAACCGTAAAGCCAAAGAAGTCATACCGGTAAACCGTAAAATTAAATTATTATTCATCTCGCATAATTTAAATTGTGAAGGAGCTCCGCTATCCCTGTTTTCAGTCGCGAAAGGATTAGATAAAAACAAATATGAAATTACTGTCTTATCATATAAGGATGGAATCTTGAGGGAGGCCTTTAATAAGGTGGGAATAGAAGTATTTATTTATGCGATTAATGTAAGCCGGATAAGTGTCTCTGACTTTGAGAATGACTGCAAAAATATGATGAATTTGATCAGTACACATGGAATAGATGTCATATTTTGTAATACGCTTGATACATTTTCCGGAGTATACATGTCTTACATCACTAATATACCTTCTATCTGGTGTATCAGGGAGAGTGTTGACGTAAAAAAATATTTCAGGGAATGTTGCCACAATGCAGCGTTGGAAAAACTGGCGCAGGAGTCTTTCAAGATACCAACACATATTGTTTTTGTATCAATGGCGACGGCAAGGCTCTTTGGAGATGTTGATAATCCGAGGTTTAGAGTTATATACAATGGTCTTGAGATAGATAAGATTGAGAGTTACAAGAGTACCCATACTAAATCACAGCTAAGGGAAGAATATTGCATACCAGACAAGACAAAGGTTGTTACAATTGTAGGTATGACTATTCCGCGTAAAGGGCAGCAAGTATTTACACAAGCCGCGATCACGCTGCTGGAAAAAAACAGTAATCTGCTTTTCTTTATTGTTGGAGGAAGAGAGGGACAATATTACGAGGACCTGCAAGAAATGATATTAAAATACGGGGTGGGAAATCAGATTAGAATAATACCGGAGACGCCCGATGTCTTTCCTTACTACAGGCTTTCTGACATATATGTATGTGCCTCGTTCGAGGAATCCTTTCCGCGGGTAATATTAGAGGCGATGGCATTTCAGCTTCCCATCGTTTCCACCCCTGTTTATGGAATCCAGGAACAGATCGAAGATAAAGTTAGCGCACTCCTGGTACCACCGGGGGATCCCACGTTATTATCTGAAAAGATATCTCTATTATTGAATAATGAATTATATGCAAATGAATTGGCAATGAATGCCTATTACAGGGTCAGGAACAAGTTCTCCTATCAAACCATGGTGGAGTCCTATGACAGGTGTATTCAAGAAAGTATGTTTTCAGGTCCAAATCCCTATGAATTTGCAGATTCGAGAGGCAGGATATCCTCTTTGATGGAAAAACTTTACCTGTCAAAAGAATATTACATTAAGGCACTCAAAAGTGATGGGTTTATGGCAGGCAACAAAGTAGCAGTAAAAAAAATAGTTAAAAAGCTGCGCAACACAAAATCGTGATGCAACCAGGGGTCTCAATAATCATTCTCAACTGGAACGGCATTAAGGACACCATTGTATGTCTCGAATCTGTCTATAAACTCGACTATCCCAATTTCGAAGTCATAGTAGTTGATAATGGTTCAACGGACAATTCTGTTAAACTGATCCGTAATTCATTTCCGAAAGTCAGCCTGATAGAGAATATCGTGAATCTTGGATATGCAGGCGGAAATAACGTGGGTATGCGTTATGCTATTGATGCTGGCGCAAAATATGTCTGGCTGCTCAATAATGATACCGTTGTTGCGCCTGATTCACTCAGCGAGTTGATTCGCGCTGCTAAGCAGTCAGACCGTTGTGGTCTTTTGAGTCCTGTTATCTATTATTATGATGAGCCGCAGAAAATTCAGTTTAACGGATCATTTCTTGATTGGGTACGCAAGCGAGTTGTTCAATCGGACCTCCCTGAACCTGGTTCAGGGTCGTCTGGTCAGGATCTATCTAAACAAGTTGCGGATGACATGGAGGAGATGCTTTCGAGCGGAAAAGTTACTGGCTCAGATGCAGTCCTTTGGGGGACCGCCCTTCTTATCAAGCGTGAAGCGATTATGTCAATAGGCTATTTGAACGAGAAATATTTCTCGTATCATGAAGATATTGAATATTCTGTAAGGGCCATAAATTGCGGGTTTACTAATGTCGTGGTATCGGCATCTAAGATCTTTCATAAAGAAGCCAGTTCGTCAGGCGGAAAGGACTCGCCGTTTTATTGCTATTTTATGACCCGGAATATCTATTACTTCTGGAGGGATAATTTAAGCGGTCTGGACAAGATATTCTACCTGAGGAATTATTTGTCAGATTCTATAAGCCGGGCAGGGAGCTTAAAAAAAAAGAAAAAGCATGAGTCTGTTAATGCATGCATGGATGGCATCTGGAGCGCTTTACGGGGTGTTACTGGTCCATGGAACAAGAACATCAAAATGCCATCATTTATTAAACGAATATTGTTGGCATATCCTTTTTTCTGGGTGTATTTGCTGAGGGGGGAGTACAGGAAGATTTTAGTAAGATCAGTCAACTATTATGATAAATGACGACGCATAATTGGTTATACATGGTGAACACGGATCTGCGGTGAAAATGATGAGGATGAACAGGTATTAGTTTATGCCAAAAGTAAGCGTCATCATTCCAACCTATAACAGGGAGAAATATATTGTTGAAACACTGGAGAGTGTTTTTGCACAGACCTTTACAGACTTCGAGGTGATCGTGATAGATGACGGATCTACGGATCATACGGCTGATATTCTGAAACCCTATCTTGGCCGGATCATCTATATGCAGAAGGAAAACGGCGGTCCTGGGAGTGCAAGGAACGTTGGGCTCAAGGTGGTGAAGGGGGAGTACATTGCATTCCTCGATTCGGACGATCTATGGTTGGCAAATAAACTTGATATTCAGGTGAAATTTATGGATCATCATCCGGAGGCGGGACTCGTTTTTACAGACTATGAGGTTTTTTGTGAAGATGAAACCGGGAAAGACATTGAAAGCCGTAAGGTACTGATACAGGGTGACGATTATTCCTTCAGAAGACTTTTTCAAAGGAACTTTATTCCAACATTGACTGTGATTATTCGTAAATCTTGTATAAATAATGTTGGTCTCTTTGACGAATCAAAGGAATTGATTGTAGGTGAGGATTACGAGCTGTGGCTTAGGATTGCTATGAGATACGGGATAGGACACATCCATGAGATTACGGCCAGATACCGGGAACACAGCAACAATATTGTTGGAGCCGGTCTTGAGAAAAACTATGCTATGCATCTGAGAGTCATTAACAAGATCCTGGCACGATACGGTGAAATCCCACATGAATTTAATATAAATATGAGCGAGTACTACAGGAACTTTTATTATTGCTCTGGAAGAAATCTATATCAGAATGGGAGTTATCAGCCTGCCGTGGGATATTTAAGAAGGGCGCTTTCTTATAAACTCATTGCCCCGAAGGTATTGATATTATATCTTATGAGTCGCTTAAGGTTAATAGGTCATGAGCAAACTGGTTAGTATTATAATCCCGACATATAATTATGCTCAATATGTAAGAGAGGCAGTTGATAGTGCTGTGGCTCAGACATACAGGCCGATTGAGATTATTGTGGTGGATGATGGCTCTACTGATAATACTCGTGAAGTACTTTCTGATTATATCGGGACAAATAAGATCAATTACATTTATCAGGATAACAAGGGCCTGGCTGGAGCCAGAAATACAGGAATCAGAGCTTCAAAGGGTGAATATGTCTGTTTTCTTGATTCTGATGACTTAATCAATGAGAAGAAATCAGAGGTGCAGGTAAAGCGTCTTGAAGAGAATCCTGAGTGTGGAGTGGCCTTTTCTGATTTCCGATATTTCAGAGACCATGACTTATCTAACTTAATTCCTGCCAATGTTAAATACTCCGGTGAATTAAGCTTTTCAAAAGTCATTCGTGGTGAATATATGGTAGTTCATGCCGCCCTCGTCAGAAGGGATGTGTTTGACCGGGTCGGTTATTTTGATGAATCTCTGAGAAAATGTGAAGACTATGATTTCTGGCTGCGTGTTGTAATGAATGGTATACGATTTTTATACATTGACCAGGTACAGGCCTATTACAGACTGCATGAGGGTCAGATGGTGGAGGATAAGACCGATCTGTTTAGAACCTATATTGAAGTGATAAACCGTTATAAGGAATATGACATGAAGGCCGCTGAAATCGCACTCGGAAAGTACGGGCTGTGGCTGGGGAGAATGTTGATCTACAGCGACCGGATGAAAGAAGGCCGGAAATGCCTTAAAGAATATATGTGGTATCGAAGAGAGAAGGTAGTCAGGATGATAACCTTGATAGTGATGTCCTATCTCTTTTCAGGGAAGACAATCAGGAAGATAACGGACCGGCAGTGATGTTCTTAACATCAATTAAGAATACAAAAAGTATCCTCGGCAGGATATCAAAGGCAATATTAGGCAATCATCATCCTTTTGTGAAAAGTTTACGCAGATTAAACGATCATTTGAATAAGAGACTTATATTATCAGCTAATGCCCCAGAAAATCTGATGACAGGTCAAAAGAATAGAATCGGTAATAAGACCGGCATCAACATAGCAGGTTATATTACTTCTGAGAGTGGGGTGGGTGAGGCTGTGCGCGCAAATATCCGGGCGATTGAATCTGTAAATATCCCCCATGCATTGATCAATGTCGAGAGTGCGACAAGTCAGAAAGACCGTACCTTTACTGAATTCAGCAGGACAAATCCCTACGACATCAATTTGATCCACATCAACGCCCATCAGATTCCGGCCTTCTATGCACAGAGAGGACCTGAATATTTTAAGGGAAAGTATAATATCGGTTATTGGGTATGGGAGTTGTCTGATTTTCCTGGTGAATGGTCGGCTTACTTTAATTGGTTTGATGAGATCTGGACGGCGAGTCATTTTTGTCTGGATTCGATATCAAAGGCATCTCCGGTACCTGTTGTGAGGATGCCTCATCCGGTTCAAGTTGGGAATAAATTTAATCTAAGGAGATCTGACATTGGGATAGATGATGGTTGTTATGCGTTCTTGTTTATGTTTGATTATCTGAGTTATGTTGAAAGAAAAAATCCGCTGGCGCTGATAGAGGCCTTCAAGATTGCCTTTAAAAACACTGAGGACGTCTTGTTGATATTAAAGTGTTCTAATCCTGCGAGCAATCCCGGGGCATTTCATGCAGTGCAGGAAGCGGCAAAAGGAATTAGAGTAAAATTCATAAATACATTCTTCTCCAGACAAGAAATAAATTCTCTGATCCAGCTGTGTGATTGCTATGTCTCGTTGCACAGGTCAGAGGGGTTTGGACTCCCTTTAGCGGAGGCCATGTACATGGGCAAGCCTGTAATTGCAACCGCCTATTCTGGGAACATGGACTTTATGACTGTCAATAATAGTTTCCTTGTTCGGTATCGTCTCGTGGAAATAAAAAAAGACATCGAATTGTACAGGGCCGGCTCTGTATGGGCAGACCCGGATGTTCGCCATGCAGCAGAATTAATGCGCTGCGTCTATGAAAATAGAAATGTGGGTTCCGGATTAGGTAAAACGGCATCTGAAGATATAAAGGCTGGTTTGAACCCCTATGTGATCGGTCAGATGATGGATAGACGAATAGGGTGTCTGAATAAATATGGCAGATAAATTGCCGTGGGTGGCGATCATTGTTTTAAACTGGAATGGGAAGGAGGATACCCTGGACTGTCTCTCCTCTTTGCAGAAGGTGGACTATCCATCGTTCAGCGTCTATGTGATTGACAACGGTTCAACAGATGGCTCTCTTGATCTCTTTAAAAAGGCATATCCCTCATCAGACAGTCTGAGATACATCGGCATCAATGAAAACAGGGGGTATGCCGGAGGGAATAATGCCGGTCTTAAGCTGGCCATGGATGATGGGATGGACTACATGATGATCCTGAACAATGATACTCTTGTAGAACCGGATTTTTTATCTGGCTTGATCCGAACGTCTGCGGAATATCCTGATGCCGGAATTATAGGTCCCAGGGTGCTATGTTATCCGAACAAACAGCTCCTCTATTCAGGAGGGGAGTATCACAGTCTCTGGTTTAACCGGAGGACTGTGAATATTGGAGAGGCAGACTTGAAGGATGCAGGCAGGCCGAAAAAAGTAGACTATGTCGTGGGTTGTGCAATGCTGGTTTCAAGGAAGTTTGTTGACAAAGTCGGTTTGTTGGATGAGACCTATTTTGCATACTTTGAAGAGATTGACTGGTGCTTCAGGGGGCGAAATGCCGGATTTGATGTGCTGTATGTGCCGGGCTCAGTGGTTTATCATAAAGGTGGGGCGAGTACCGGTGGTACATTCAGTCCCATAGCATCATATTACCGCACGAGGAACTGGATATATTTCATGCGCAAGCATGCGGCGTTCTATCACTGGATTACGTTTGTGCCGCTCTTTACCTATGTCTTTGTCCGGCGTTTTCTTAAGGCGGCTCTGAAATGGGATGTTCAGGTCATGAGGGCTTTATGTCAGGCTATTGTCTGGAATTTCAAAAAAAGTAAGGAGAGTTTAAGCAGGTGATGGAAAAAGAATATTGTACAACGACATTAGGGTAACTTATATGGCAATTCCGGAATATAGCATTGTGATCCCCAATCTGCACTCCCCAGGGATTGGCGATGTGTTGGATGCGCTTCGCCGCCAGGATGGGGTGGACCGCTCCGGCTATGAGATATTGGTCGTGGGGCGGGATAAGTACGGTCTGGTAAGAAGGCATGAGGCGGAGGACAAGCGGATCAGGTTTCTTGAGTCGGAGAGGGACCTGAACCCTGCGGAGGCACGAAACAGGGGGATTAAGGAGGCAAAGGGAAGCCTGATCTTCTTTATTGATGCAGACTGCATAGCCATGCCGCGGTGGATGGCTGCGCTGTTGGAAAGCTATAAGGAAGGAAACCCTGTGGTAGGCGGGCCGATCTGGTTTGAACGGGACCGGTTCTGGGTCCTCTGCGATAATGTTGCACATTTCCATGATCTCCTGCCGGATATAGGCAGGGGAGTGAACAGGCATTTTATGCTGGCTACGGCCAACATGCTTATTGAGAAGGCCATTTTGGAGAAGGTCGGGATGTTTGATGAGAGTTTTCCACGGGGACAGGATTTTGAATTGTCTATGAAGGTCAGGCATGCCGGATATCACCTGTTCTTTGAACCAGAGGCGTATATTCTTCACAGGCCGGTCAGGGATACACTGGAGGCAGTGTTGAGCCATTCGGCGGCGTGGGCGAGGCATTCAATCCGTATCAGGACGAAATACAGGGATACTCTGAAAACTCCGTGGATATTGTTTAGCCCCATGACACTGCGGTTATTTTCGCCATTTATCGCACTGGCTGTTATGTCTAAGATCTTTGTTAAACACCCATCTGTGCGTTGTTATTGGTACACAGCGCCTGTAGTGTTTCTAACCAAACTGGTCTGGTGCTGGGCCGCAGCAGCCGAAGTGGCGGCAGGTCGGCATAAGCAGGGAATAGAAAAGGAGAGGTGAAGACGTGGATAAGGACTCAAAGATATATGTTTCCGGCCACACCGGGCTTGTGGGGTCGGCAATAGTCAGGAGGCTTCAAACCGAAGGATACAGTAATCTGATTGTAAGGACTCACAGGGAACTTGATCTTTGCAAACAGTCTGATGTTGAACAATTCTTCAATCAGGAAAAACCGGAGTATGTATTCGTGGCTTCGGCCAAAGTAGGTGGTATCCTTGCAAACAGCACATATCCTGCGGATTTTATCTACAGCAATCTGGCGATTCAATTGGCTGTTATTCATAGTGCCTATCTATGCGGGGTTAAGAAGCTCTTATTTCTCGGGAGTTCCTGTATATACCCGAAGCATGCCCCCCAGCCTTTGAAAGAAGAGTATCTTTTAACAGGGGCCCTTGAGTCTACGAATGAAGCCTATGCCATCGCTAAGATTGCAGGTATCAAGATGTGTCAGGCTTACAATAGTCAGTATGGCACCAACTTTATCTCTGCAATGCCGACGAATCTATACGGCCCTGGTGATAACTTTGACCTTCAGAGCTCCCACGTACTGCCGGCACTTATAAGGAAATTTCATGAGGCAAAGATATCCGGTAAATTGGTAACTATATGGGGAACCGGGAAACCACGGCGTGAATTACTATTTGTAGATGATCTGGCGGATGCCTGTCAATTTCTGATGAATCACTATGATGGTACTGAGATCATTAATGTCGGTGTCGGAAAGGATATCAGCATACAGGAGCTTGCAGAGCTCACAGGGGAGGTTGTCGGGTATAAGGGGGCGATTGTTTATGATCAGGGCAAACCCGACGGGACGCTATTAAAACGCCTCGATGTAAGTCGTATCAACAGCCTGGGCTGGAAGGCATCCACGGAGCTGAGGGATGGGATCGCCAGGACATATCAGTGGTATCTGAAGACTTATAAAAATAATTAAGTAAATTGAATAAAACAGTTAAATTATCCCGCTTTTTCAGGATAGCCTGGCATTATAAGCGCGGGAATGCAAGGCTGCCGTATGCGCCTGTGCGGTTGTGGGTGGAGCCAACTTCTTTCTGCAATCTTAAGTGTCCTATGTGTACCAGCAAGGATATTCCTGAAGACAAGACAGGCTACATGGAGTGGAGTCTCTATAAAAAAATTATTGATGAGGCGAAGGACTTTGTATTTGACATAAATCTTTTTATTGGAGGCGAATCTCTTTTCCATAAGAGACTGCCGGACATGATCCGTTATGCGAAGGATAACGGAATTGGGACGCGGCTTTCTACAAATGCAACAGTGCTTACTAAGGATAAGACCAAGGCGCTGCTTGATGCAGGACTTGATTTCATCATCTTCTCATTTGATGGATATGAAAAAGAGGCCTATGAGAAGATCAGGGTTAATGCCAATTTTGAGAAGACCCTGGGAAATATAAAGGGTTTCCTTGAGGAGAAGAAGAGGCGTGGGAGCATCAAACCCTATGTTGTTTTTCAGGTTATTGAGGGATTGTCTGATGAGAGTAATGGGCGATTTGACGAGAAGCGAAGGTCATTTTTGAAGGGGCTTGAGGGATTGCCGATTGACAAGATATCCATTATAGAGCCGCACACCTTTGGAGGGAAGATCTCCCGAAAAGGAGACAGGAAGTTCCGTTCAGTAGGGCCTGAATATGTCCCCTGCACATTCCTCTGGTATTCCATGTCTGTCAGATGGGATGGGACGGTGGTACCATGCTGCGTTGATCTGTCCGGCGATATGCCGCTTGGTGATGTGCGAAAAGAAACCCTTCTTGAGATATGGAACGGGCGCGGGTTGACGGAGTTAAGAGAGAAGATAGCCTCAGGCAGGTATGCAGAGGTGCCCCTTTGCAAAGGGTGCGACATCCTGTGGAAAGAACAGTTGTTCGGGATACCTGTAAAGAGCCTGAGGGAACTGAGATATTTTCTGAAATTCTGAATCAGCATAAGGAACGACACCATGGACGATGAATCTCTGAAGACGTTGGAAATTCTCGAGGAATTATCCTCAAATGGGCATGTTACCCAGCGGGAGTTGAGCCGGAAGGTCGGCATAGCCCTTGGCCTTGCCAATTTCTTTATCAAAAGACTTGTACAGAAAGGGTATATAGAAGTCGTATATCTTGAGCGCAACCGGCTTGGATATCTCATAACCCCTCAGGGCATCGCGGAAAAATCGCGTCTTACATACAGCTACATACACAGGTCATACGGATATGTTCGCAAGGTACGGATCAGCATACGTGAGAGGCTTAAGGTATTATCGAGGGATGGTGTGCATGATGTGGTGATATATGGAGGGGGGGATATTGCTGAGGTTACCTATCTTGCTGTCCAGGAAGTTGGAATGAAACTTGTGAGTGTCGTAGATGGGTCCCGAGCTGGCAGACCTTTTCTTGGTTATACCATACAACCTATAAGTGTGCTGCCAGGTTTATCCTATGACAGGATAATCATTACAGAGCCTGTGATGGTGCAGGACATGGGTACACTGCTTCATGAATATGGGATTGATGAAGGGAAGCTGGTTAGGGTGGAGTAGATATCTATCTCTTATTCTTATGATATTTGTTTCTACGTTCAGATATTAATAGCCAGATGAGGCCAATAACTCCTGTTACAAGTAGGATGGATAATGCTATCTCAGTTGGTGTCATTGTCATTCTTACTTACCTCTAAAACTTGTCAGACACTATATTGCCGATTACTGCAATACCAAGCACAAGCTTAGTGATATCGTAACATAACTTGGATAGGTTGTCTATTTGCCTTCTGTTCATTTATTTGTAATAGTGAGCAATATCAGTGCCATAGAATGCATACGTTATAACACGTTGATAAACTTCAATCTCTTTGATAGTATACAGTGGTCATTTTACTCATCATGCACATGAAGTTGTGCAGAAAGGTACACATATGAAGGCGCTCATTACAAGCGGGGGCAAGGGAACGAGACTGAGACCTATCACACACACGAGCAATAAGCATCTTATACCTATTGCCAACAAGCCAATGATCCACTTTGCAATAGAGGCGGTGTTAGAGGCTGGTATTAAGGAGGTTGGGATTGTTTATAATCCTGACACCGGAGATGAGATCAAGAAGGCCCTTGGCAATGGTGAGCAGTGGGGTATGAAGTTTACTTACATACTGCAGGAGGCGCCACTTGGCCTGGCCCATGTTGTAAAGGTGTCGCAGGATTTTCTTGGTGATGATCCTTTTGTCTTCTACTTAGGCGATAATGTCGTAGTCGGAGGCATTAAGCGTTTTATAGATGACTTTAAACGGGAGGGTTCAAGCTGTCATCTTGTGCTATCCAGGGTCCATGACCCCGAGCGTTTTGGAGTGCCGGAGATTAAGGACGGCAAAATTGTGCGAGTAGAGGAGAAGCCATCTGATCCGAAGAGCCGATATGCAGTAACCGGCATATATATTTATGATTCCAGGATATTTGAGGCAGTTAACAATATTAAGCCGAGTGCAAGGGGGGAGCTTGAGATCTCCGATGCTCACGATTATCTTATAAACCACGGATACAAGGTCTGCTATTCTGAGATTACAGGGTGGTGGAAGGATACCGGAAAGCCGGAGGACCTTTTGGAGGCCAACCGTTTGACACTGGACAGGGTTATCGGTGATCATGGGTCATTGATAAACGGGAAGGTGGATGATACCTCTGACATTGCAGGAAAGGTGATAATAGGGCACGGAGCGCAGATAATAAGGAGCAGCATCAGAGGGCCTGTAATTATAGGTGAGAATACGGTTATTGAAGACAGCTACATCGGTCCGTTTACTTCAATCTACTACGGATGCCATATAAAGAACAGCGAGGTTGAGTACAGTATAATCCTTGAGAAGTGTAAGATAGTTGATGCGGATATAAGGATTGAGCGGAGTCTCCTTGGGCGGGAGGCCGAGATAATCAAGTGCAGGACAAAGCCGAGGACGCAGAAATTTATAATAGGTGATCAAAGTATCGTTGAGTTGATATAGGAGGTCCATAAATGAAATTACTTGTAACAGGCGGGGCTGGTTTTATAGGGAGCAACTTTATAAGGCACATTATCAAAAAGTATCCGCATTACCATGTTGTTAATCTTGATAAACTCACATATGCCGGAAACCTTGATAATCTTAAAGATGTTGAAGGTCATCCGAACTACACATTTGTAAAAGGCGACATATGTGATGCCAAAGTTGTATCGGGTGCAGTGGACGGAGTGGATGCAATTGTCAATTTTGCTGCAGAGACTCATGTTGACCGCTCTATTCTTGAGCCGGGCAGTTTTATTCAGACGGATGTGTACGGGACGTATGTATTGCTTGAGGCTGTCAAGGAAAATGGTATCAGCAGGTATATCCAGATTTCCACGGATGAGGTGTATGGGAGCATAGAGAACGGTTCTTTCACAGAGGAAAGCCAGCTTTCTCCGAGCAGTCCTTATTCTGCTTCAAAGGCAGGGTCTGACATGCTGGTGCATGCATACCGGACTACGTATCACCTGCCTGTAATTATAACACGGAGTTCCAATAACTTTGGTCCTTACCAGTATCCTGAAAAACTGATCCCGCTTTTTATTACTAATGCCCTTGAAGGTCAGCAGCTTCCTCTTTATGGCGATGGTATGAATGTGCGCGACTGGATATATGTGGAGGATAATTGTGAGGCGATTGATATTGTTCTTCATAAAGGGGTCGAGGGGGAGGTCTATAATATCGGCGGTGGAAACGAAAGGACGAATGTTGAAATAACAGATATCATCCTTAGAGAGACCGGAAAGCCTAAGTCATTTATCAAACATATTAAAGACAGGCTGGGGCATGATCGCCGTTATTCTATTGATTCATCAAAACTTTCTTCTCTCGGTTTTGCATCAAAAAATAGTTTTAATGACGCCATGAAGGCCACCGTAAAATGGTATACAGATAACGAGTGGTGGTGGAGGAAGATCAAGTCTGAAGAATTCAAGAAATATTACAGGAAGGCATACGGCGAGGTCGAGTGGTAAGCTTCCCTCTATAAGGTGGGGGAGCGGCGAGATTGGGGGACCCCGTCATGAATACAGGGAATCCCTGCTCCTCTGGCTTGTAAAAGAGAAATTGCAGGAGGGGAATTCCGTCCTGGATGCCGGATGCGGGAGTGGGAGTCTTCTTAAGAAACTATCCGGATATGGTTGTCATGTATACGGGATAGAGCATTCAAAAGAGTATGTTGATTTTCTTAATGGAAGGTCCGGCAGACCGCATCTCTTAAATGTTAAACAGATTAAATATGGAAGTGTAACGAGTATCCCCTTCCCCGATGAGATGTTTGATCTGGTTGTCTCCGGTGATGTATTAGAGCATGTTACGGATGATGATAAGGCCGTTCAGGAATTCTACCGGGTGTTAAAAAAGGGGGGGGTTTGTGCAGTATCTATCCCTGCAATGCCGTCACTATGGGATATTTCAGATGAATGGGCAGGTCATCTGAGGAGATATACAAGGGATGATATTGTCAGTTTGTTTGAAAAACAGGGCTTTGCAGTAGAGTATGTCAGGTTCTGGGGATTTCCACTTACATTCTTTTATCACAGGTTTATATATCTTCCGTATATAAAGAAGAAGATTCGGGGCAGCAGAAAGGCTGATACTGAAAGTCCTCCTGATGCGGGGAAACATAAGCTCACGACAGGAGTTCTAAGAATCATATTCAGAATGGACTCCTTCTTCAGATGGATACCCTACGGCATTGGTCTTACTTTGAAGGCGCGCAAATCAGGATAATAATAAAGTGAAATGGAAGATATTCCTCCTTATCGCTGTAATATCTACCGCTGTCTACGCAAACTCATTCCATAACTCCTTTCATTTTGATGACCAGCATTATATAGTAGAAAACCCCTACATACAGGACCTCAGTAATATCCCGTCCTTTTTTCTCTCGCCTCAGCATTCAAGTTTCGAGAAGGTTTTTACAAGTCACTACAGGCCCCTCCTTGTCACATCATATGCCGTAAATTATGCAATAGGCGGACTCAATCCAGCAGGCTATCACATAGTAAATCTGTTGTTCCATACAGGGTCGGCTTTTTTGCTGTATCTCATACTTCAGGCAGTGTTACTAAAAAACAGTCAACCTGAAATTGTTTCCGGGTCTCTTGTGAAGGAGTTCCCGAATCAACTTCGGGATGACAGGAATTCTTCATTTGTGCTTTCCATCGCTGCCGCGCTCGTATTCTCTGTCCATCCCTTTAATTCTGAAGTTGTTAACTACATCACAGCACGATCAAGCGTCATGTGTTCGTTTTTCTATCTCCTGTCATTCTATCTATGGATAAAGTTCCGGGCGGAATCCTTTGAACATAAGTCCGGCGGGATATCGAGGTTCTCATATTACATTGCCTCTATCCCTGCATTCATCCTTGCCATGCTGACCAAGGAGATCGCCATTACCCTTCCTGTAGTTTTATTTATATATGACTTCTATTTCAAAGAACGACTGACCGGCAGTAACATGCATAATTCTTCATTCTTCATCCGCCTTCATCCTGCCCGCTTCATTGCTTATTTGCCGCATATCTTCTTGATAATTATTCCCTATCTCATTTATCGCATATCAGTCTACGGATACATCGCCGGCAGCGGTTCACGAAGTTATCTTACAAACCTTATGGCTCAGCCAAAGGTGCTGCTGAAATACATCCAGCTCTTGTTTGTACCAGCGGGGCTTACTATTGAACATGACATAGGGATGTCCGGCTCTGTTTACGATGTTTGGGTGATATTATCATGGGTTTCCATACTGATAATATTATGTGCAGCGTATCTCTTGTTCAAGCGGGGGAATGAGTGGAAATTATTGTCATTCTTCATCCTCTGGTTTTTCATAACGCTCCTGCCGACTACTTTAATCCCGCTTAATGCTGTATTGCAGGAAAACAGGGGTTATATCGGCGGGATTGTTCTTGCCGTATTCGCGGGTGTATTGATAAGCCGGTTTAAGAGAAAAATATGGCTGCCTGCACTGACAGTCCTGATTATGGTGTTTTCAATTATAACTGTTCAACGAAATTTAGTTTGGAGTAATGACCTCTCCCTGTGGAACGACGCTGTTGGAAAGTCGCCGTTGTCTGCCAGGGCCCATGACAATCTGGGGCTTGCCTGGATGGGGATGAAAAAATATGACAGGGCGCTTGAAGAATTCGATAAAACGCTTAAGATAAATCCTCAATACTATCTTGCCTGGTATAATACAGGAGTAGCATATCAGTTTCAGGGTGATTTAGAGAAGGCAAAGCATGCGTATGAGGAGAGTCTCAGAATAAATCCTGTATATTTTCGTTCCTGGTACAATGTCGGGATTGTATACAAAAGACTTGGTGATCTGGACCTGTCTGTGAAAGCTTATGATAAAGCAATTGCATTGGATCCGCGTCATCCATTTGTATATAACAACCTTGGCGTTGCCCTGATTGAAAAAGGGGATTATAAGAGGGCGGAGGGTGTGTTGAAGACGGCTGTTTCAATTAATCCAGGCTATGAGAAGGCATACTATAATCTTGGTAATATATATTTCAGGGATAAGGATTATCCCAAGGCGGTCGAGGCGTACATGGCGGCTGTCAGAATAAGGCCTGATTATAAAGAGGCGAATGAGATGTTGAAAGAGGCTATTGAGAGGAAGTAGAGTTCATCTTATGCCAGACGATGAACATGGCAATAGTAAGGAACATTGCCAATGCGAGTTTTTGCAGGAGGGTGGTCTTTAATGTTATCGCTGCGATGGTGATAAAAGGCAAAAGCGCAAATCTGACTACCGGTTTCAAATATGGATGCCATTTAATAAATTCAGCTGCAGGCGGACTTAACCTGTAATATGTTTCTACAAACCATTTTCCAATTCTGTTGGTCAAGAGATATGAGTCTCTGAACTCACGAAGTAATACTACGTGTCTTTCAAATGGGCTCCCGTATGCCGCAGTGGCTATGAAGCATGACTCTCCAAGTCGCTGTCCAGCGACTAAAATTCTCTCAATATCAAGGAATCCGCCAATAAAATAAATATTGTAATTGCCTGGGAGGATGGAACTCCTGTCATCCTGCCATGCAATGTAGACGTGGCCGGTAGGGTCAACATTCATGATCGGGTTATATGAATTCCCGAAAGGTGGTACCCTGTCCAGCAGGTAATCATTCTCCTGCCAGCTGCCGGCTTTCCCCTTATCTACGGAGAAGTTAAAGAATATGTCCGAAGTCCCGAAGCGCTTATCAACCCAGACGACATAGACATTTCCGTATTGATCAGTCCTTACTTTAGGTACTGATGCCGGTGTAGTACCCTTTTCCACACTGTCTACCCTTATAGTTGACATCTGGTCAATAAATGACAATCCGTACGTCTCTGAACGATTCAAAAATATATTGTAAATATCCGATGTCCCTGAAACATTTTCATGATACAGATTACTTGCCCACACTATGTAAACATGTCCCTTGTCATTACACGTTATATCTACATCCTTTGCATTGATTTTTTTTACCGGAATATCTATGCGTTTGTCATTCTCAGCAAATGTGGCGCCATAATTTAATGATTGATTAAAATAAACGTCAAATAAACCGTCTGCCGCGTATTCAGTTCCCCTTACGACCCTCCCTCCATCATCAAGCCATGTTATATATACATGCCCGGCTTTATCATTACATATGGCCGGCATACTGTATCTAATCGAGCCCACCGGGGCCGTGTCAACCCTCGTTGACTTTGATTTCCATGCAGCTCCATTATTACGTGATACATTAAAGTATATACCTGGAAGGATTTTATCTTCAGGAATGATTCGCGAATCCCGCCATGCCGCATAAACAGTACCGCTCCTGTCTGAAGAAATAACAGGGTTTGTTGCGGGGAAGAGTCCTGCCTCCGCACCTGTGTTTATTCGTATTTCAGGCGTCTGATATGGTTCTATGAAGTCAACAGGGTTAGAGAACTGAATGTGAAGCGACCTGAAATATAGTTCGTAAATACCTCTCGCATTCCTGTCATCCTCCCATGCGATGAACACGTCACCATTCTGATTACATGCTATTTGAGGGTTTAGAGAGTCACCTGCAGCAGGATTATCCGAATCTATCCGGTAATCTGTAAATTGGTCCGGTGCATTCCATGTAAAACCGTAGTCTTTGGAATACCTGAAATATATGTCTCTTAACCCCGTGCCTGATTTGACCGCCCTGTCATCAGCCCATACTACGTAGACATGTCCAAAGTTGTCTGAACAGACCTGCGGCGTCATTGCATCGCCATCCTCGGGTGTATTCAAGGACTTAGGGAACCCTGTATTAATTGGTACAGAATTTCGAGACCATCCGGTTTCACCGAATTTAGTGTTTATATAAATTTTGCTGCGGCCGGTCCTGTTGTCACTCCAGACGACATAGACATGTCCGTTCTCATCAGAGCTCATATCTGGGGAAACGGCATTGTTAGGTGTATCTATCACCGGCAGGTCAATTCTTGTATCCCTCGAATCAAATTGAACTGCATAGGAGATATCTTCAGATGAAAAATAGGTGGAAAGTATTGATGTCAGTATTAATAAAAATAATAGTTTCTTCATGAAGATCCTTCTACTGCATGGTAACCTGCTGACTGTAAAACCTCTCCCTTGCCATATTAAACATTGCAATATAGTCATCGCTTCCGTAATCAGGATAAGTATGAGACATTGAATTAAAGGTCTTATCACGATAAATAAGTGTCACCTCTGCATATATCCCCTTGCCGATGTAAATCCTGTGAGCATAATCCTTGGCTGATGCAAGGACAACTTTAGCCAGGGTTAAATAACCAGGGTCTATATTTATCGGCCTCTCAGGCAGATTTGCCGTGTCCATGCCTGAACCCTTTTCCATCTCATTCGTGATGTGTTTAATATCAGCGAGCTGGTCAGGGGTGATGGGGCGTTCATAAAATAAAAATGTCCTCTTCAGGTCAGTGCCCATCTCTTTTTCATAATAGGTTGAATTGGACCATGTCCAGACAGGACTTTCCATATCAATCGGGCCCAAAGCTGACGATAGC
>JADLDG010000086.1 GCA_020846775.1 Nitrospirota bacterium | reverse complement strand
TGCTGAATCCTTATTCAGAATGTACCTGACAAATGGATGGGTCATATTATCCGCCAGGCCCAATATCCACGAAACATCCTCTCCTGTCAGATTGCCTCCAGCATAGGATATCGCCTGATCAAGAAGGCTGAGTGCATCTCTCATACTGCCGTCAGAAGATCTGGCAACTATGGATAACGCATCTTCTCCAGCCACAATCCCCTCTTCTTTGAGTATGAATCTAAGCCTGTCAACAATCTCTCTGTAGCTTATCCTCCTGAACTGGAAGTGCTGGCATCTCGAGTGTATAGTATTGGGGATCTTATGAGGTTCAGTCGTGGCAAAGATAAACACTAAATGCGGAGGCGGCTCCTCCAGGATTTTTAACAAGGCATTAAAGGCCGAGGTTGAGAGCATGTGAACTTCATCAATTATGTATATCTTATAACGCCCCCTCATGGGGGCATACTGGGCATTTTCCTGAAGTTCCCGTATACTGTCTACACCGGTATGGGAAGCGCCGTCAATCTCCATTACGTCTACGGAATAACCATCCGTAATCTCTTTGCATGATTCGCATTTCATGCAGGGTGTCGGAGTGGGGCCTTCGGAACAATTGAGCGACTTCGCCAGGATTCGTGCAACAGTCGTTTTTCCAACACCACGTACACCGGAAAAGAGATAGGCATGCGCTATACGGTTGGCCGTGATAGCATTCTCAATCGTCTTTGATACATGTTCCTGGCCTGTAAGCTCCTGGAAGGATCTGGGACGCCATTTTCTTGCAAGGACTTGATAACCCATTATTCACTCTTATTATTCACTACATGATGCCTTAAGTTAACGCTCAAAAATGCTCAGTTGCAAGGAAGGATTCAGAATTTGAGGCGAGGCGTACTGTGTTGTACGTTGAACCTCAAATTCTGAATCCTGACGCCGCACTACCCATTGCATTTACTTCGTAGCAATGGGTACCCCCATTTTTCAGCGTTAACACTTGTCTCCTGAATGCAGCCGGGATAGGACAAGGGTTTCTGCGGCACACAAAGGTTATCACTTACCGATGCTTCCTTCCGGACCTGTCGGGGTTCGCAAGCCTCTGTTGCGCAGCCCCCTGCCCTGTTCCCGGCTGCGTACAGGAGACAATCTTTTTTTACTGCTTTTGCTTTACTGCTGCTGTTTACTGATTATGCTATAAGCTATATGCTATAAGCCAAAAGTGAATATTGCAAAGCAATTTTCCTGGCGGAGAGGATGGGATTTGAACCCATGGTACTGTTGCCAGCACACGTGCTTTCCAGGCACGCCCCTTCAGCCGTACTTGGGTACCTCTCCGGCCATTTCATACTGTTCTGCAATTCTATTGGAAACAGACTATAAGGTCAAGAGACAAATCCTGACAACACATCCCTTAAAATACCCTATTTTTCTATCCTTTCCCGCAATGCCTTCATCCCCAGAGGAATATCCCGTTTCATAATAGATCGAATAACCCAATTCGGGGCATAGAATTTTGGTTTTGCTTTGAGTGTAAAGATTATTAATGTCTCATCATAAGTAAGCGGAACTACCCGCCACTCTCCTTCGAAGATTTCAAAATCACCATCAACCTTTGTAAATTCAATACTTTGATGATGATGTTCCACGATTTTAACAGTAACACCTATCCTGAACTTAAACATCATGATGCCTGTTACCCCTTCCTGATAAAGTATAATCTCATCACCTTTTTTCTCTATCACCCTGCTGACCTTAAGGTTAGGGATAAATTCCGGAAGACTACTATAATCAGTCATTACATCCCACGTACGGTCAATTGGACTCATTACCTTCATCTCTGCAATAAGTCCATCCTTACCATCAGGATCATTGATATCAACAATGTTGATATTGTCTCCTTCAATCATGCCATACTGTCCCATAACAGCCTCTGACGGCGCTGACATTAAGATAAAGAGTGCAGAAATTATAAAAGACAGAAAAGGCTTGCTATAAGTTTTCATAGAGATGGAGAAATTTATCCGTCCCGCTTTTGCTATAAGCTACAAGTGAAAATTGCAAAGCAATTTTCCTGGCGGAGAGAGAGGGATTCGAACCCCCGTCAGAGTTACCCCTGAAACTGCTTTCGAGGCAGTCGCCTTCAACCGGACTCGGCCATCTCTCCGTCCGGTAAGTATAGTCTAAATCATATTTTTAGACAATAAGAACCGGCGGGTGGCTGGTTGACATCATGTATTTCACAATATATGATTAAAATCTGGAATTGGAGACAGAACTCATTCTGTCCCAAGCGGTTGGGTAGACGGGTTGGGAAGGATGAAAATACAGGCATATGAGCAACTGGGGATGTCCGCATGAAGTGAATGAAAAATGTACCATTTCAGAGGAGCGCACCTGTAAGCCTGGCATGAGAGGCTGTATATTGCACGGACGCTTCACATTCAGTAATTCAAAAAAAACTCTCAGTCAGAACAGGTCTGAAAAGAGTGCCGGGAAAGCACCTTCAACGACATCAAACCGTAAGAAATAACACAATCGGAAATGACCGGAATCTATATCCATATCCCTTTCTGCATAAGAAAGTGTCCATATTGCAGCTTTACATCATTCACACCGGGCAATGTGCCGGAGGAAGAATATATCAACGCATTGCTGAAAGAGATCAATTCACGGTCCACCGAATCAAATTCCACTGATATTGTAACAGCTTATTTCGGCGGCGGGACCCCCTCTCTAATTTCACCGGCAGGTATATCAAAGATCCTCTCGGATCTCGCAAAAAAGTTCAGACTAATAAATCCTGAGATAACTATTGAGGCAAATCCCGGCACTATTGACATGGAAAGGCTCAGAGGATACAAAGATGCCGGCATAAACCGTATCAGTATCGGCATCCAGTCTTTCAATGACAGACTACTGATGAGCCTCGGCAGGTCCCATAGCAGTAAAGAAGCGTTAAATGCCATAGAATCGGCCAGAAAGGCCGGATTCGATAATATAGGCATTGACCTCATACATTCCATCGGAGGAGAGTCTTTACAAGACTGGAAGGACGATCTTAAAGAGGCTTTATCACTACGTCCTGAACATATCTCAGCGTATAACCTTACCATCGAAGAAGGAACACCATTTCAACTTAGTCAGGAAAAAGGATTACTGGACCTTCCAGGGGATGAATATCAGACAGAAATGCTGCTTGACACAATTGAGTTACTTTGCACCGCAGGATATGAACATTACGAGGTCTCAAACTATGCACTCCCTGGCTTCAGGTCAAAACACAATCAGTTATATTGGAAGGGCGGAGATTATTTTGGTTTCGGGGTGTCGGCTCATTCATATTTCAAAAAGGGATTTGGTATAAGGATGGCAAATAGCCCGCTCTTGAATAATTATCTAAGTCTTATAAATCGCAATGGAACAGCGGTGGTTGAAGAGGACCTGCTTACAAGGGAAATGGCTATGGGAGAGACCGTGTTCCTGGGCCTGAGGATGATGGAAGGAATTAACGTAAAGGACTTTGAGAGCAGGTTCAGGATGAAAATAGAAGAAGCTTATAAAGAGTCAATAGACGAAATGACGGGGGGAGATCTCTTAACATTTGATAATGGCCGGCTTAGGCTGACACAAAAAGGACTACTTTTCCATAATAATGTATCAATAAGGTTTGTATAAAGAGGAGGGTCCCTTATAATTTGAGCCCCTCCTCCAATACTATCCTTTATTCTACTTCAATTTGCCAGGATCCTGATAGATCATTAAGTGAGCAAACGGAGTTCCGTCCCACATTACATAAGTTCCCAGTTTATTGGGCAATGATGGTATGCCGCTTGTCTTTGAATCTACCGGCCAGAAAAGCATCCAATGAGGAGGTTCTTTGACACGTTTTGAGCCTGGCACCTCCTTCATCAGGATCTTGCCATCCTTCTCGAAGTGCCAGCCTCCTTTGGCCATATATGCAATGCCAGGCACTGTGTTGGTAGGTCTGTCTGCACCGCTCATCAGAGCATCTGCCCATTCCATGGAAGCGGCATCACCGCAAAAAGGATCAGGCACTTCCTGGCCGTCAATATCCGGAATACAGGCAAATCCATTTGTCCCCTTGACAGCCTCCACCAGTTTCCCATCTGCTCCCGGAATCATGACCGTAGCATGATCAGCAATGCTGGCTGGAGCCGCACTCTTTGCCAATTTGATCAACTCGCTTTTGGTCATCCCGGGAATGGGACTTTTTCCTTTGTCTGCTGCCATGGCAGCAGAAGAAAAACATAAGATCAGAGACATCAGCCCTAAATACTTTATCATCCTTTTCATTTCCTTGTCCTCCAGTTGCGTGGCCCGGTTCTCCGTCGTGCACACTGTTTTTACGAGGTTGAAATGATATCCCTGTATGAACAATAGCAGTCATGATAATGAATGTCAATATCGCAAACTGTCAAAAGGACGATTATACCTGACTACTAAAAACGATATGAAAGCAGCATCCCGATTGAATCTTCTTCTAACGAAACCTTTACCCCTGAGTCAACAGTAAATGGGGTCATCGCAACAAACCCGGCAGGGACGTCCCCTTTTCCTGTAGCAGTCTCTTTAAACGCCTTTTTGTACGCCGCGCCAATACCCCAGTGCGTCCCTAACTGATAGTCAAAACCACAGGTCAGATGCCTTTCAACATAGGCAGGAAAGATTAAATTATTAAACACATCGGCTTTGTCAATCGGCGCCTTTGAATAATTAAAACCAGCACGAAGGGCCAGTCTTTGAGTCGGTTTATACTGGGCTCCGACAGCATAAATGTACTGATCTTCCCAGCCAAAATCGAGTCTGGTCTGATTTGAATCACCAATAAAATCACTATTTGTATCAAATGAGTTCGAAGGGCCTTTAAGCGTTACCTTATCATGGGTGTTTGACCAGTTAATCCATTTTATATCAAAGTCGAAAAGCAATGAATCAATAGGTTGGAAGGCTACGCCAAATGCAGCCTGCTGTGGATAATCGAGATCCAGATGATATACACCTGCAACACCCATAGCGCCATTATAATTTTTCACATCATCTTTTCCTACACGAAAGTCGGCGTCGCCAAAGACCTGCTTGCTCGTGTAAGAAAATCCCAGTGTAACTTCTTCAGTAAGATCATACAACAGACCAAGCGCTGCACCTACACCAAGCTGACTTGTCGGTCTTCCAAGGTCAAGATTGACGTCCATCTGAGTAAAGGCAGGAGAGGAAGGGTTAAAAGGTACATTGCGCAGCCTCTCCCTTATGGTTACTGACTGATAGTCTACATTTAATGAAGCGCCCAGGCTCAGTCCTCCATTAACATTCCATGCTATGGTCGGCGCCATCTTCCAGAATTGAATCGCGGAAAAACCGTCAAATGTCACATCGCTGTGCGTTCCAGATGGCGCTCCTGTCATCATATCAAGGGCAGCCCCTGGCATCATCAGCACCTCACCATAATCAACTCCAAGACCAGAGGTCGCAAACATTCCGCCGCCAAAATAAACGTCTTCGCGATTGAAGGCATTTGCCACCCATCCCACAGATGGAATACCGTAGAGTTCTGACCCACCCTCTGTTTTACCGCCACCCATGGCGCCAAAGTCTACAGACCGGACCGGCATAAATGCCTCCATGCTGAAATCAGCCCGCTCGCCAACACGTGCCATCCCCGCCGGATTACTGATAGCCGTCATTGTATCCAGAGGCGCAGCCGTAACAGCCCCTGCCATACCCTTCTGGATCTGACCAACACCTATCAATTGATAACCGTTAGTCGCAAGCGCTGTCCCTGAAAAGACCGCTATGGAGACAAACAACATGGCTGCTAAAGTGAGTCTGAGAACAAGTTTCATAGTTATTCCTTTCTCTTAGATTTCCTGAATCAATTTCGGAAAAAGACCAGTGATCTCATCATATATGCGCTCCCTTACACAGGAAACGCGGCCCTCTGGGCCATCTCGAGGAACCAGGAAGGCAGAACACCTATGATGAGTATGCCGATCAAGGCTATAGCTATGGCAATGCCGCTGGCAGGGGTAGTTGCAAGGTCAAATTTGTGGGTTGGCTCCTTCATGTACATCAACATTACTATGCGGATATAGAAGAATGCCGAGACTGCGCTGAAGATTACAGCAATGACGGCAAGTGGAATCAGTCCCTGACCTACCAGGGCCATAAAAATATAGAACTTACCTACAAAACCTCCGGTCGGCGGGATTCCGGCCAGAGAGAAAAGGAATATCAGCATCAGCAGTGCCGCTAATTTGTTAGTCTTAGCCAATCCGGTGTAATCGTGAATATTTTCGCCGCGGAAGTCCCCTTTCCTCATCATGATGATCAATCCGAAAATACCCATGTTCATTAAAGTATATATAAGCATGTATAACATCACACTTGATATGCCGTCCCGACCGCCTGCAACTACACCAAGGAGTGCGTAGCCAGCATGAGCAATACTGGAGTATGCGATCATCCTCTTTATGTTAGTCTGAATCAACGCAAAGATGCTTCCTGTCGCCATTGTCAGGACTGCAACCAGGGCGAGTATTGTTTCCCAGCTCCCTGCCACCGGACCGAGGGCCTCAATGAAAATCCGCAGGATGGCTGCAAACGCAGCAGCCTTTGGACCTACTGACATGAATGCAGTAATTGATGTTGGAGCCCCTTCATAAACATCCGGCGCCCACATGTGGAAGGGCACGGCAGCGACCTTGAAACCAAAGCCGGCCACTAAGAAAATAACAGCAAGTATTAATGACATATCCATGTTATCCTGCCCTTTAAGCGCCAATGCAAGATCAGACAACTGAGTAGTACCGGTAATACCATAGATGAGAGACATGCCATATAGTAAAACACCTGAGGAGAAAGAACCAAGGATAATGTATTTCATGGCAGCCTCATTTGATTTTCCTGAGCGCTGTGTAAAACCGGTTAGTATGTATATGGAAAGAGCCATCAACTCAAGTCCTACATATATGCTCAGGAGGTCAGTGCCAGAGGCCATTATCATCATTCCGCTGAGTGCAAACAGAATCAGAACATAATATTCTCCATAATCCTCCCCTTCAATCTTCATGTAATTGATTGAAAGCAGTATTGCAAGCAGGGTACCTATGTAGAATACAAATTTAAAGAATATTGAATATCCATCGAACATGAACATCCGGTTAAATATATGGGCAATATTATCAGAAAGCAGCCAGGTCTCAGCTCCGGCTATAATGACAACAGCCAGGGCGACATAAGCTATCGCCTGTTTCTGACCTTTAGGAAGTATCAGATCGAACATAAGGAGCAGGCATGCCCCGGCCAGAACGATTATCTCCGGCATACTGAATATTATATTGCTGATATCAAAATTCATTAATAACCCACCCTCATCCCTTCGAATTGAGATCCTGATTATCTAACATGAGCAACCATATTCCCGGCTGAGTTAAGCTGTTCCAGCAGGTGACTAACTGATGGATGTATGAGCTCGACAAACGGAGCTGCATTCACTCCGATCCAAAAGACAAATATGGCAAGGGCAACCATTGCTGCGAGCTCTCTGACATTGACATCATGTGCCTCATGTATATGACCTTTGTGATTGATCTCTCCAAGAGCAACCTTCTTATACATACTGAGCAGATAAACTGCACCGAGCATGGCGCCTATTATTGAAAACGCACCGGCAACCTTACTGTATCCGAATGCCCCGGCCAGTATCAGGAACTCACCTATGAACGAATTGGTACCCGGGATAGCCATGGATGACAGAATAAAAATCGTAAAAAATGTAGTATAAATCGGCACCGCCTTGGCAAGGCCGCCGTAGTCAGCAAGCTCTCTCGTATGGGTCCTCTCATATATCAACCCGATACACAGGAACAACGCCCCTGTTGTGATGCCGTGATTCAGCATCTGCATTATAGCCCCTTCGACGCCAGCTGAGTTATAGACAAAGAGTCCAAGAGTAACAAAACCCATGTGGCTTATACTCGAATAGGCAATAAGTTTCTTTATGTCGCTCTGCGCAAGTGCAAGATAACCGCCATATATTATTCCTATCACTGACATGACAAGTATAAGAGGTGTAAAGTACCTCGCGGCCTCTTCAAAAAGTGTCAGGTTGAATCTAATAAGCCCGTATGTCCCCATCTTAAGCAGCACTCCGGCAAGTATAATACTCCCTGCTGTCGGCGCCTCCACATGGGCATCAGGCAGCCATGTATGGAAAGGAAACATCGGGACTTTGATTGCAAATGCTATGAAGAATGAGAGAAATACCCAGAACTGAAATGCGAAAGGATAGTTCTGTTTCATGAGTTCTATGATGTCAAAGGTATGGCCGCCGGCAAAATAGAGTGCAATAATTCCGATAAGCATGAGCACACTTCCTGCCAGTGTATAGAGAAAGAACTTAATCGCTGCATAGATCCTGTTCTTGCCCCCCCAGACTCCGATGATCAGATACATAGGGATAAGCATCGCTTCCCAGAATAAGTAAAACAGAAAGAAATCAAGGGCGCAGAAGACGCCTATCATAGCCGTCTGCATGACAAGAAGCGCCATCATGAATTCTTTAACCTTATGCTGGATGGAGCGCCACGACGCAAGCACACATACCCAGCCAAGCAGGGACGACAGGAATATAAACAGGACACTTATACCGTCTATACCCATAAAGTATGTAATATTCCATGATGGAATCCAGATATAATGTTCCACAAACTGCATATTGTGCGTTGTGCTGTCGAACTTCAGGACGATCGGGATGGCAACAAGGAAATCAACGACTGTAAAGGCCAGGGCAATCCACCGGGCTGCAACGGCATTTCTTACAAAAAGGAGAATCAGTGCTCCAAGGAGCGGCAGAAATGTTACTATACTTAATATCGGGATACCCATACTGTTATGAACTGCTTCTATCACTTCATCCCCTCACTATCATCGAAAATATAAAGATGATCACCATGATCCCTAAAACCATACCTACGGCATAGTGCTGAAGCTGGCCTGACTGCACTCGCCTTACACCGGCACTCAGGGACATAATAATGCCTGCAATACCATTTACGGCCTTGTCAACTATGTTTTTGTCAATCCAGAAACCTATCCTTGCAACCGCATAAATAAACGGCATTATGGCTGTATTGGTTATTTCCGTTATAAAGCCTTCCCAGGCCCCGACAGGCTTTCTTGCAAACCACATGAATACCAACGCACCCTTCCTGTAGAACCAGTCTGTGTCAGCGCTTATCGTTGGTTCAGGGTCAAGTTTTTTAAGCAGCAGGAAGAATCCGAGCGCAGTGAACATCAATATGCCGAGTGCACTGGTAACATGGTCTCCTGTGTAAGGTTCAAAGTGAACGGGATACGGGAGGACTCTGTAGAGCTGACCCGGAACTACTCCAATGGCAATGCACAGAAACGCAGCAATACCCATGGCAATAAGCATATTCATCGGCGGTTCCTTTGGCCTCAGACCTGAGTCCTTGCCAAAGAACATATAGTACGGGAGTTTAAGGCCTGTGTGCAGGAAGGTTCCTGCTGACGCCATTGTCAACAACAAGGCAACGATTGGTCTGTGGTCCGCAGCCGCACCTGCAACTACCATGGATTTACTCACAAAACCACTGAACAGGGGAAATGCAGAGATAGCAAACCCCCCTATCATATAGAGGGTTAATGTAACCGGCATCGTCCTGTAAAGACCACCTAATTCCGTCAGTTTACGTTTTCCAGTCATTTGAATTACTGCGCCTGCACCCATGAACAGGAGTGCCTTATAAAGGATGTGAGAAAAGGCATGAGACACTGAACCGTTAAGCGTCATATATGTACCCATACCGACACCGGCAACCATGTAACCGACCTGACTTACAATGTGGTATGCAAGAAGTCTTCTGCAGTCGTTCTCAAGCACAGCATATACGACACCGTAGAGCGCCATTATAACACCGAGCCAGACAAGTATTTCTGTGCCTGGAAATGCCCTGACCAGGACATATACTGCAGTCTTTGTCGTAAAGGCACACATAAATACTGCACCGGTAACAGTTGCCTCAGGGTATGCATCCGCAAGCCATGCATGAAGAGGAGGTACTGCGGCATTCAGTATGAAACCGGTCATAATGCAATAGAATGCAAGGCTCCCGCTATGCTCAATGGGGCCGAACAGGATGGAACCTGTTTCTGCATAATGCAGTATGATACCTCCGAGCAGTAATACCCCGCCTGCTATATGCACAAGGATATATCTGAAACCTGCCTTGACAGCCGCAGATTCTCTCTGAGCGAACACTAAGTATGCTGAGGAAAAGGCCATGATTTCCCAGAATAAAAAGAGGGTAAAGTAATCACCTGCGAAGGTCACACCAAGTGCGCCGCCAATATAGAGGTATGCCGACACGTGCTGGCCGGCATCTTTAACATGCAGGCCATACATCATACCGATGAAAGCCATTATGGTAAAGACGTAAGAGAATACTAAACTGAGCTTGTCTACTTTTGCAATTATGATCTCGTTCCCGAGGAAGTGATATACACCGTACGTACCCTGTGACGCACCAATACAGACTAAAAATGCGATTGCCGGAATTATAAGAAGATATACCTTCTGTACCTTTCCCCATAAAAGAGGAATTAAAAAGGCGCCTGCTATAAAGAGTATCGCTGGATGAAAGAACGACTCAGTCATAATAATCCTCTTTCTTCATCAGTTTTCCCTGATGGCCAAGAAACTTCGAGACTACAATAATGAGGACACAGGAGATAAACCCGTAGAAAGCTCCCCATCCGGGTATCTTATCCCATATATAATGGGCATGTTCCCGATCTACAAAGAAATCCGAGGCAAATACGACCACAAGTATGATATAGAAAATTATCCTGTTTGTCTTCGCGTTCTTTGCATCGCCTATAAAGTTAATTATCTTTTCAAGCATAGAGCGTCTCCCGAAAAATTATGCCTTTTACCTGATTACTACCTTTGCCAGACCAAGGAAGTAGTCCGGATAAATGCCCACTATTATGGAGATTACAGACGTAACGACAAGTGGTATGGCAACAAGCGGTATCTCTCTAATCTCTCCATGACCGTGATCGTCATGACTGTCTTTATGTAATTCGTGGTCCCACTCCTTATTATGTTTATTGCCCTCTTTTTCAAAAAAAGCCTTGTACGTTATAGGCAGGAAATATGCAGCATTAAGGACTGAACTTACAAGAAGAACAACAAGTATGGGAATCTCATGCGCCTCAATCGAACCCATAGCAAGATACCACTTGCTGATAAAACCGGCTGCCGGATATACCCCTATCATACTCAGAGATGCTATGAAGAATGCAGTCATTGTCCACGGCAGTTTTCGCCCTATGCCTGAGAGTTCGCTTATCTCTGTCTTGTGCGCCGCACAATAAATTGAACCTGCACAAAAGAAGAGAGTAATCTTTGAAAATGCATGATTCGCAATATGTACAATACCGCCTACCATGCCGCTCGGCGTAAGTAAAACAGCCCCAAGAACTATATAAGAAAGCTGGCTCACTGTTGAATATGCAAGCCTTCTCTTAAGATTGTCCTGCGTCAGGGCATAGATTGAAGACAATATTATCGTAAACGAAACTACATAGGCAGTTGCAATACCAAGGTTGAGATCACGCATCAGATCAATGCCATATACATTAAATACTACACGAAGGACGCAGAAGACACCCATTTTGACAACGGCAACTGCATGCAGAAGCGCACTGACGGGGGTCGGCGCCACCATGGCTGCCGGCAGCCATGCGTGGAATGGCATGATTGCAGCCTTTGCAAAACCGATAAGAAAACAGATATAGACTACTGTCAGAAGAACAGGTGAGGCATTCACACCGGCCAGCAGACCATGAGGCGCGAAATCAAGGGTGCCTGCAATTACGAAGGTCAGGATTACTGCAGCCAGTAAAAATGTCTTTGATGTTCCTACCAGGTATATAATGTATTTTTTACTTCCTGCCCATGACTCCGGTGTCTCTTTATGATAAACGAGCGGATATGTGGCAAGACTGAGTATTTCATAGAATACCAGAAGTGTAAACAGATTGGCGGAGAATGCACCGCCTACGGCCGCAAAGATGCTGACAGTAAAACATGCAAAGAACCTTGTCTGTGCATGCTCCTTGCTGCTTCTCATATAGCCTACGGAATAAACAGAAGCCAGGATCCAGAGGAATGAGGCAATGGTGGCAAAGACCATCCCCAGGGCATCCACCCTGAACTTGAACTCTATGCCCGGCAATACTGTAAACATTGAATATTCAATAATATTGCCTGAAAGGATAATCGGGGCCATCGAGATTACAATCAAAAACTTTATAATAGCCGCAACAAACGATGTAATGTCGCGCTGATTCGGCATCTTGTTGAATCCCAGCACCACAAACATGGCTATAAAGGAAACGGATAGCGCTAAAAGTGGCCTTACAGACTCTATAACTTCCAATTCATCATCCTTTCATTGTCCTTATTTCATCAACATTGAGCGCTGATTTGTTCCTCACAAGAGCGATTAATATACCAAGCGCCACAGCCACCTCAGCCGCTGCAACTGCTATAATGAAAATGGAAAATATCTGTCCCCTCAGGTCCTGATGATAATACGAAAAGGCAACAAAGTTGATATTTACTGAGTTTAATATCAGTTCAACTGACATCAGGACTATCAGAATATTCCTTCTGAGCAATACACCAGCAGTCCCTATGATAAAAAGGACTGAGCTGAGAATTATGTACCATGACAACGGAACCATCTTACCTTAGCTCCTTTTTTCCCAATACTATTGCGCCAAGCAGGGCTACAAGAAGTATCATGGAAATAATTTCAAACGGAAGGAGATACTTTGAAAACAATACCGTACCCATCTCCTTCACACTGCCGTCAAGACGGCTTGTTGTAGAAACTGCCATCTCTGCAAATCTGCTCCTGGATAAAATGAGAACCATTTCAGCAATAAGAATTACCAGGAGGGCTATTACCCAGGAGTGTCCTCCGGAAACAAACCTCTTCATACTTGCCCGACGTATATCCAGCATCATGATTACAAATAAGAAAAGCACCATGACGGCGCCGACATATACGAATACCTGAACCGCAGCCAGAAAGGGAGAACGGAGCAAAACAAACAGCGCCGCCATCTGAAGGAAACATACCATAAGAGACAGGACACTGTGTACAGGATTTCGCAATGTCACAACTCCAACGGCAGAGACTACAGCAATAACTGCAAATATGAAAAAAAAGACCATCTCAGCCATTACCACCACCTCTTTTGTGAACTCAAATCCGGCTTCACAACAGCGCCATCCTCATCCCTCTCCAAACGTGCCTTGACTATCACACCGCCCTCAAAATCAAACGGTATTGCCTGTGGAGCAAGGAGCTCATCCTTTGAGCGAAACTGTCTCTGCATCTTCTTACCTGCAAGTTCATACTGTCTACCCAGTTTTAGCGCCTCTGTCGGGCATGCATCCTCACACAGGCCGCAGAACATGCAGCGCAACAGGTTTATCTCCCATCTCGCTGCAACCCTGTCTGCAATCCCCTTTCCCGTCTTGTCCTCCATCGGGACAACAGTAATGCACTGGGTCGGGCATGACTTTGCGCAGAGCTCACAACCTACACATAACTCTCTACCGGCCTTGTTCCTGTTTAATGTATGAAGCCCCCTGAATCTCTGATAGGGAATCCATGTCTCTTCATCAGGGTATCTCATGGTCATGGTCTTTGTGAAGGTATAGCCAAATGTGACAGCGAGGCCCTGGATGAGGTCTATGAACAGGACTTTTTTGAGGATATTTGTTATGCTGAAATTTAATTTGCGGTTATTACTCATATAATCACCAGCCCGGTAATCAGGATATTCAATAACGCTAACGGCAATAATATCTTCCACCCTATTGCCATCAACTGATCAAATCTGTATCTTGGAAAAGTAAACCTTGCCCACATAAAGAAGTAAATAAAGGCTATTACCTTCAGCACGAACCAGACAATCCCCGGAAGGAATGATGGTCCATCCCAGCCACCGAAGAAGAGGATAACGCCAAGCGTAGAGATAGTAACCATAGCCACATATTCTGTAAGCATGAAGAACGCAAACCTCATTGCACTGTATTCAGAATGATAACCTGCACCGAGTGTGCCTTCATCTTCAGGCATATCAAATGGTATACGATTAATCTCGGCTATACCGGCGATGAGGAAGATGAAGAAGCCAACCGGTTGATATATGATATTCCAGTGCCAGTCATACTGTCCCCTCACTATGTCTAAAAGGCTAAGCGAATTAGACATCATTACTACACCAACCGCGGCAAGACTGAGGGCAAGCTCATAGCTGATCATCTGAGCTGATGACCGGAGCCCCCCGAGCATCGGGTATTTACTGTTGGATGCCCAGCCGGCAAGAATCATCCCGTAGACACTCAAACCTGCTATGGCAAGGACATAAAGGATGCCAACATTCATGTCTGATATATACAGATTGAGTTTCTGATTGATAAACGGGATAGTTACACTCTCACCAAAAGGGACAGTAGCATAGACGGTAAATACAGGAACCATGGCTATTATCGGCGCTATCTTAAAGAGAAACCGATCAGCCTGTGAAGGAATAATATCCTCCTTGAAGATCAACTTCAGCATGTCTGCAAAGGGCTGCAGGAGACCATGAAATCCTGTACGGAATGGGCCAAGCCTGACCTGAATATGGCCTGCGACTTTTCTCTCCATGTAAGTAAGCGGCAGAGGCAGCATAAAAAGGATCAGGCAGACGACAACGACTTTGACACAGATTATCACGACCTCCAAAATCGTAATTAACGCAGGGCTCATATTAATCAGATCAAACACTTATCTCTTTCTCCCCCACATATAATTAATCATTTCGAGATACCTTGAGTTCATTCCCCTTACAATAGTATGAATGTGAAAGACTATGTTTCTCAGGATTTTATACATCAACCTGGGGTGATTATCTATCAATGTCTCAAAATCATCCTTATCGAGGATGTAGGTCATGGTATCTGCAATCGCAACTATAGTAGCCGATCTTGGTTTACCGTCAAGGAACGCCATCTCCCCGAAGATATCTCCATCTTTATGCAGCATCAGGGTCAGAAGATCCCCTTCAGGTGATGTCTTGCATGCCTTGACCTCACCCTTCTTTATTATGTAGAGGGACTGACCATCGTCACCTTCCTTAAAGACTGTGGTCCCTGTAGGATACTCGTTTTCTTTTAAGACCTGAGACAAGACACCAAGTTCCTGATCATTGAGGTCTGTCAGGAAATCTATTTCCCGGAGTGACTTTGGATCTATCATCTTCATCTCCTTTAAGGAATCTGCACTTTAACCCTTGGGAATCCTTCCCCCATATTAAAAAACATATTCACATAGACATCAGTAAAATTCTCAGGTATAAATACTACCCCTTTTGCCATGCCCTGGTTTATCTTTGCCGTCATATATGCCTCATGGGACTTACTCTTAACCCGGACCTTGACACCCTCTGTAATGCCGAGTGTCATTGCATCTTCCGCATTCAGCTCTACAATAGCCTCATTCATTATCTCGTTGAGCTTGTCAGCCTTAAGTGACAGCCTGCCGGAATGATAAAGGTAATTTCCGGTCGTAAGTATAAATGGATATTCATTGTCAACCGCCTCTGAGGACAAAGCTGAAGGTTTCTCATTGCGGCCCTTTATCCGGCCATGAGGGTCAGGGCTGCCTGTTGCCTGCTCACCGGACCCAGACAATTGCAGAACTGCACCGTTACCGTTCAGGCTTTCAAAACTTATGTCACTGTACCCAGGCACAACTTCTTTAATCTCATTGAATATTTCAGCTGCCGATTTGACCCCGAATGCCGGCGCCAATGCCTCCCCGACAGCGGAGAATATCTCCCAATCAGCCTTTATATCACCCTGAGGATCGTGCAGCTTCCTCAGACGCTGAACCCTGCCCTCCTGATTGGTAAAGGTGCCATCCTTCTCTGCAAAACTTGCTGAAGGAAGGACGACATTCGCCATCTTCGCAGTTTCTGTCATAAACATATCCTGCACTATGAGGAACTTAACCTTACCAAGCGCCTTTCTCGCAGCCCGTCCATCCGGAAAACCAGAGACCAGATCTTCACCGGCCAGATAGAGCGCACCAACTTCATCTTTAAGCGCTGCCCGCACAATCCCCTCACTGCCCAACCCTGTATTTACAGTTTTTTTGTAACCCGGCAGAAATTCAGGATGAACACCCATATCCCATGCGCCCCTCTGGTTCGCACGGTCAAGTAGAGGGATAAGTTTAATATCCTTACCAAGTCCCTTCAGTATACCTGCAAGGCTGCTCAAATAACTTAACTGATTAGCGGACCTGAGAACATCTGTTCCCACTGCTATTGATACACTGCTTGAGTTTTTTATAATTTCTGCTGCACCGGCGCTGTCCTTGTCTGATTCACCTTTTACCTGACCGGATAAAATATTTGTAATCGTCCTGATTACTTCTCCTTCAGTACCGGGCTTGCAGCGTAATGACATTTTAGCTGAACTATCGAGTCTCACTCCACGGGATGATACTATAATTATGTTCAACTTTCTATACGAGGATAACCGTCTTATTATGTAATCAGTCACCGGGTTTTCTTCAGAAATAGCCGATCCTATTATAATCAAAGTATCAGACTTTAAGGCATCATAGATAGATACGCCGCCGTTCTTTAATCCCATGACCTCTATGAAATCCGCGACAGTATCACTGTTCCATCTACTTCCTGCATCAAGGTTGTTAGAGTTCAATGCATTCCTCATGAGCTTCTGGAACATATAAAGCTCTTCATTTGTAAGCCTGGCTGAGGCAATGCCGCCTATCTTATCTCCCATTTTTAATGCCTGGTTCAATCCTGCCCTGATAGAATCCACGGCCTCATCCCATGTAGCAGGCTCAAGCCTTCCATCAACCCTTACAAACGGGGTGACAAGCCTCTCATGACTATTTATGAATGAGTAGCCATATCTGCCCCGTGCACATAAAGTCTCATTATTTATACCGGTATCAGGATTGGAGATTACCCTCAACACCTCGCCTTTTCTTGCCTGCACAGTCAGCTGGCATCCTGTACCGCAAAATGTACATACGGTATCAACACCGGCAAGGTCCCATGGCCTCGACTTATACCTGAAAGTCCTGCTCATCAGTGAACCTACAGGACATACTTCTATACAGTTTCCGCAATGATCACAATCGAGATATTCCTTAACAAAACTCGTCTCCTGAGTCCCTGCACCGCGGCCAATTGAGCCAAGCACATTTGCTCCGACTACCTCGGCACATATCCGCACACACCTCTTGCACTGAATACATCTGTTTATATTCTGAACAATAACAGGACTTAAGAGGTAATCTTCTTCGTTAAATCTGCGTTTCTTCTCTCCGAAAGGACTATGTCTCGGACCAAACTTGAATGTGACATCCTGCAGCTCACACTCACCACCCTTATCACACACAGGACAATCAAGCGGATGATTCGCAAGCAGGAGCTCTATCATAGATGACCTGGCAGACTTCACGACAGGAGACTCGGTCAGGACCTCCATATTATGCATGACTGGCGTTACACAGGACGGCTGTAATTTTCTCTGCCCTACAATCTCAACAAGACACACCCGGCATGATGCGAGTTTGCTTAACCTTGCATGATAACACATGGTAGGTATCTCAAACCCGGCCGTCCGTGCCGCATCAAGTATCAGCGTACCGTCTTCTACTGTCAACTCTTTACCGTTTATCTTAACGGTTGCCATTAACCATACACCTCTTGTTTTTTATATGAAAATCAAATTCTTCCCTGAAATTATTAAATGCCCCTCTAAGCGCCATAACTGCGCCGTCACCAAGGGGACAGAACGTCCTCCCGAATATATCCACACACAATTTCTCCAAAAGCTCGATGTCTCCCTCTTTGCCCTGACCATGCTCTATACGCCTCATCACCTTTACAAGCCAATCAAGGCCCTCCCTGCATGGCGTACACTTTCCGCATGATTCATGGTGAAAAAATTCATGCGTAATGAGCGCTGCCTTTACTATACACATGCTGTCATCAATAACAATAACAGCACCGCTTCCAAGCATCGTACCCTTTGCAGCCAGAGAGTCAAAGTCCATCGGGGTATCAAGATCTTTTTCTGTAAGCATGGGGGCCGATACCCCGCCAGGTATGACAGCCTTCAGTTTCTTTCCGTCCTTTATACCGCCTGCATGCGTATAAATAATTTCCCTGAGCGGAGTCCCCATTGGAAGCTCATATAACCCCGGTTTATTCACACTTCCGCTTATTCCATATAATTTGGGTCCCGGGCTTTTTGCCGGACCTATAGATGCAAACCAGCTCGCGCCCCTGTTCACTATATGCGGGATACAGGCAAGCGTTTCTACATTATTTATCACTGTTGGTTTTCCAAAGAGACCGACATGCGCAGGAAACGGCGGTTTGATACGCGGCAAAGCCCTTCTGCCTTCGATTGATTCAAGCAGGGCAGTCTCCTCTCCGCATATGTAGGCCCCCGCACCCCTGTGGACATACATATCATGATTGAAATTGCTACCCAGGATATTCTTTCCCAGGTATTTTTTTTGATAAGCCTCTTTTATAGCATCTTCCAGTCTGTCTGCAGCAAGTGCAAATTCACCTCGTATGTAGATGTATGATGTGTCGGCTCCGATAGCGTAGGAAGCAATAGCCATACCTTCTATTAACTGATGCGGGTCATACTCCATTATTGCCCTGTCCTTAAATGTACCCGGCTCTCCTTCATCCGCATTACAGCAGAGGTACTTCTGCAGAGTAGCATCCTTTGGTATGAAGCTCCATTTAAGTCCTGTAGAAAACCCAGCACCGCCCCGTCCCCTTAACCCGGAATCCTTTACCATCTGGATTAAAGCATCAGGCGTCATATCCAGCGCCTTCTTTAATCCCTGATACCCGCCGCTGCCGAGATAGGTGGACAGCTTATGTGAATCAGCGACATTTATATTTTTTAATATTACGGGTTCAAACATAAAGTTTTACTAAATAATCTATCGTAAGCTATTAAGTATCTCCTCTACTTTAGCATCATTAAGGTTTTCATAATATTTATCATTTATCTGCATCATTGGCGCAGTTCCGCATGAACCAAGGCATTCAACTGTTGAGAGTGTGAACTTTTTATCAGGTGTAGTTTCCTTTGCCTTGATGCCCAGTTTTTTTGAAATAACATCCAAAATATGCTCACCATCCAAAATGGAGCATGAAATGTTGGTACAAACCTGCACATGATATTTGCCTACAGGCTTCTTGTTGTACATCGTATAGAATGTGGATACCTCAAAGACAAGAATAGGGTTTATATCAAGTATTTTTGCGATCTCCCGCATACCATCTTCAGTAATGTAACCATACTCCCTTTGAATAACATAGAGACAAGGCATGATGCACGAGCGCGCTGTCACATATCTCTTTCTAATTTCCTTTATCTCATTTACCGCCGCTTCTGAGAGCATCTTCTTCCTCTGTTTTATTTATAACCTGTTGCCTGCTCACTGCTGCCGCATATCCTACTTGTCAACTTCACCGAAAACCGGATCGAGGCTCGATATTACCGATACTACATCAGCAAAATATGCCCCCCTCGACATCAGGTCTATACTCTGCAATCCTACAAAGGATGGCGCCCTGATCTTGACCCTGAACGGCTTCTCAGTGCCATCGCTCTTTATATAAAAACCAAGCTCACCCTTGGGCGCCTCTATAGAAGCATAGACCTCGCCGACCGGGGCCTTGAATCCGTGAGAAATTATCTTGAAATGGTGGATGAGGGCCTCCATGTTGTTGTAAACATCCTGCCGCGACGGCGCAACTATTTCCGGCGCATTGGCATTCACAGGCCCGTCAGGTATCTGCTGCAGAGCCTGAGATATTATCCTTGCAGCCTGCCTCATCTCCTCTACCCTGCACATATATCTGTCAAAACAATCACCATTGGTACCAACCGGCACATCAAATTCAAACCTGTCATATACAAGATACGGATTATCTTTCCTTATATCCCATTTGACACCGGACCCCCTGAGAGCGGGCCCTGAAAGTCCAAGGTCAATTGCATCCTTGGCAGAAATAACCCCGATGCCCTTGTTTCTCTGCAGCCATATCCTGTTACCTGTCAAAAGGGTTTCATATTCATCCACCCGCTTCGGGAATATTTTGATAAACTCGGTACATTTCTCTTTAAAACCTGGAGGAAGGTCTCCCCTCACACCGCCAATCTTCATGTAATTATAAGTAAGTCTGGCACCGCAAAGCATCTCGAAAAGGTCAAGCACCATCTCCCTTTCCCTGAATGCATAAAGGACCATGGTAATAGCGCCAAGATCAAGCCCCCATGCGCCTACAGCAAGGAGGTGACTGGATATCCGCGAAAGCTCGGATACTATAACCCTGATGTATTTCCCCCTTTCAGGTATCTCAAGATCGAGCAGTTTTTCCACTGCCGAAACATAGCCGAGGTTGTTGGTCATACTGCTGAGATAGTCAAGCCTGTCGGTGTACGGGACAAACTGCCCGTAGAGGAGGTTTTCAGCAATCTTTTCCATCCCCCTGTGAAGGTATCCTATGTCAGGCTCTGCCTTAACAATCTTCTCACCCTGCAGATAAAGGATGAGGTGCATGACACCATGAGTCGAAGGATGCTGAGGCCCCATATTAAGGGTTATCTCCCGCGTCGTCAGCTCTGCATTATCTGTAGTTGCTTCTAAAGTATCCGCCATAAAGTTTCCATTTTCTCTAATATCTAATTTCTTACTTCTTGCTTCAACTCATTGCTCATCGCTTCTTATACTCATTTCTTCTTCTCAACCCCGCACGGATTATACTGATCCTTATATCCCACAAGAGGGTAGTCTTTCCTCAAAGGATACCCCTCCCAGTCCGGCGGCATATAAATCCGCTTCAAATCAGGGTGTCCTTCAAAAACAACACCCACCATATCGAACGCCTCTCTCTCAGCAAAATTAGCAGTCCTCCAGACAGAGGTGACAGAGGGAACGCTTTCACCCTCTTTAACCCTGACTTTCAACCTGATGCGATTCCTGAATGGGATAGAGTAGAGCTGATAGACGACCTCAAAGAAAGAGTTCAGCGGACGACAATCAGTGCCTATTACGTCTGAAAGAAAATTAAATTGAAAATCGAGATCATACTTGAGAAAGTTGCACACATCAGCAATATCTCTTGTTTCTATTACATGAGTTATCTCGCCACGGAATATCACGGTTTCGATAATTGATTTCCCAAACCTGCTCTTGACCTTCTGAACCAGGACAGGATGTTCTATAAGAACCTTTTCTTTTTCTATATCATTCAATTCCATTACACTCAACTTTTAAACTTTTCGAGGACAGAAGGCATCTCCCTCCGGATCTTTTCCTGCAACTGCAGAAAGCCGAACAAGAGGGCCTCAGGTCTCGGTGGACACCCGGGTATATAAATATCTACAGGGACAACAAGGTCTGTACCCTGAACCACACTATATGTATTGAACGGCCCGCCTGCTGAGGCGCAGCCACCCATTGCGATCACCCATTTTGGCTCAGGCATCTGATCATATAATCTCTTCACCGCCGGGGCCATCTTCTTTGTCATAGTCCCTGCCACTATCATGACATCAGACTGCCTGGGGGTCGGCCTGAATACTATGCCAAACCGGTCGGTATCATAACGTGAACAGCCTGCGGCTATCATTTCTATGGCACAACAGGCCAGCCCGAAGGTCATCGGCCATAGTGCAGACCTGCGGCCCCAGTTTACAACATTGTCCAGCGTGGTAAATAATACATTCTCGTTTATACCCATTCCAAAGCACCTTTCTTCCAGGCATAAATAAGTCCGACAGCAAGCACGGCTATAAAAATAAGCATTTCAACAAAGGCAATCCCGCCGATATCCCTTAGGACAACTGCCCATGGAAATAGGAATACGGTTTCAACATCAAATACAACAAAGAGGATTGCTACGATAAAAAAATGGATTCTGAAATGCCCTGATGAAGCACTGCCAATGGGCTCCATACCGCATTCCCATGGCAATAGTTTTTCTTTAAACGGATTTTTGGGGCTGACAATAGAATTGACAAACAAAACGGTCACCGCAAGGGCAGACACGAAGCCCGCGATCAACAAAACCGGAAGATAGGTCATCAGCATTAGTTACTTCCCCCCAGTGGTAAGAAAACACCTTAATAGAACTCTTGAATTTTGTCAAGGGGGGAAAAGGGAAAAATTAAATATGAGAATGTTTTGTCTGATTATTCAAGTTGTTAGTCTTCTCTTTAGTTTTTTTTCAACACTCTCTATCTTCGTCTTAATCCTGCCGGCCTTACCCTTTCTGTAATCTACCTTGATACTGGCAGATATACGGTCACAGTCCTTTCTCATCCGGTCAAGACACTTTTTCACTACCTCAAACACTTCATCCCACTCTCCTTCTATCACAGTTCCCATAGGATTCAGCCTGTATTCAAGACCGCTCTTGTCTATAATATCGAGGGATCTTGCAACATATTTGCTGACACTTTCCCCTTTAGTAAGCGGGGTCATACTGAATTCAAGCAAGATTACCGGCATTTACGCACCTCCTGTATGGTAAAGGCTGCTGCACTATTTTAACACATTTAAGAGAATATCATCCCACCTGTCAATACCGTACAATTAAAGCAGATACTTAACGACAAGAAATCCGGCAATGAGGAGTGCAAAAAAAGCAAGTGCGAGCAGATCAAAGTATTTCTCAATCTTCTCTTTCATGACAGGACCGAAGTAGTACAGGAGACCGGCGACTAAGAAAAAGCGCATTGAACGTCCTATTGCGGAAGCTGTGACCAACGTTAAGAAACTTATCTTTGAGACACCTGCTGCAATCGTAATGACCTTAAACGGAATTGGCGTGAATGCAGCTGTCAGCACAGTCAGGAATGCGTGGTCATTGTATGCATGGACGACCTTGTCAAAGACCGCCTGACTGAAGATGTGGCCTATAAAGATACTGTCTACCATTTCCCACATTCCCCAGCCTATGGCATAGCCTGCCATACCTCCAAGCACAGAACCAAGGGAACAGACAAGGGCATACCACATGGCGCGAGCCGGGACAGCAATGACCATAGCAATAAGCAGCACATCCGGCGGGACAGGGAAAAAGGATGATTCGGCAAAGGCAATCAGGAAGAGTGCGCCAACTGCGTGAGGGGTCGCCGCCCAGTGGATGACCCAGTCATAGAGACGGCGTGTGAGTTGCATTGTGTTTTTAAACATGTTCACCCAAAAATCCAATTATTTTAAATATTAGCCCGGTTGCAGGATGGGTGACAACCCATCCGGTCATCCAGAAACAGGACATTGCCTGCCATTCTGTTCTCATATATAATCTTTTCGTGAAAAAACACATTGTTCACCCTGTATGGGTGCTTGTTATTCTTGCCTCAGCTGCCCTCATAGGTGAAATAACGGTACGCATACTCTCTTTCCCCGGAGGATTCCAAATACTTGCTGATGTCTTGCTCCTTATCTGGGGAATCATGATGTTTTTCGGCGGCATATTTTCCATCCTGAGTTATTTCTTTGAAAACAGGTGGAAAGGCTTTAATGGTCTAATCTGGACGTACAAGAATATAATGCCAATAGGTGGTAAAGTCAATGCAATTATAATTGGAATAATCGGGATAGCTATCGGGATTGTCTCTATGATAAAGGCCTTTTCTTCGGGTTATTTACTTGCTGCCTTCTTCCTCTCTTCTATCAACCTCGACAGCCTGTCCATCTCCCCGGGGCTGGTCTTATACAGGATGTCAACAAAGGATGATGCGGCAGAGCCGGCTGAAATATCGAGGATACCCTGCATTACCTCTTCTGAGACCTGCCTCACAAAATCATCTCTCGATATGGAGGGGGCATAGACAAAAACACCTCCCCTTTTCTTCCTTTTTATCAGTCCTTTCTTTAACAACCTGTCCATGACTGTCAGGATTGTAGTTAAGGCAAGGGGCCTCGTTTTTCCTATCTCTTCCAGCACTTCCCGGCCTGTAACATCCCCCCTGTTCCATAAGATGTCCATAACCAGGCGTTCGAGGTCACCCAGTACACGCCCAAGCCCTGCCTTGTGAGGTTTAAATGAGGATGCGAGTCGTTTAAGCATGATGTATCTTTTTACCATGATATTTATTCTACGTCAAGTAGAATAATATCTGGAGATATATAAGAAAGCGGCTCATCTTTTTTAATACTTCAGATATATTTCGGAATTACCCTGACCGCCGGGGGATAACTTACAGCAGCACATACATTTTCGCAGATACCGCATCCGGTGCATTTCTCTCCCCCTATTACTGGTTTTGAGTCTTCAAGATAAATTGCATCTCCCTTAAGAGGACATTCTGTGTAACACTTATTGCACGGTGAACTGGCATCAGGGGAATAATCATTACAATTGTTACGGTCTATTAATGCGATTCCGATTCTAACGCTGCTTACATCCGTTACGGGCATCAGCGCCTTATCTTTGCATGCACTGATACATGGCAGGTCAGGACAGAGTCTGCAAGGTGTAATCTCAGGGATTATTACAGGGGTGCCTATCCCATATTCTACGTCTGAATCAATGCCTCTGACGCAATAATGAGGGCAGACCCTGATACACTCATTACATCGTGTACAGCGGGAAAGGAACAGGGTCTCCTCTACAGCTCCAGGGGGCCTGAGGTACTTTCGCTGCCTGACAGTTTTACTCTCAGACTCTAAAGAAATTTCGACAAGCTTTTTTGTAATCTCAGTAAAGGCAGCCTTGAAAAATCCCCGCCTGCCGATCATTTTTTCATCTGAAGAATCATGCACCCTGAAACACCCATCCCTTATGAGTATTCTACCTGACCAGCAAACAATTGAACCTTAACAATCTCACCCTGCAATACCTTCTCTTTATCAGGGGGCAGGATTATGAAACTGTTTGCCCGCGACATTGATATTAATATGCCGCTTCCCTGATCGCCGGTAGATCTGACATAGTATTTCCCATCCTCATATCGTGTTACAGCCCTTACATAATGGGTTCGGCCGGGGCGGCTTCGTAATTCTGCCTCGCATACAGCGTCAATGACCGGTCTGGATAATGATGTATGCCCGCTCATTTTTAAAAGAGCAGGTCTTGCGAATACCTCAAATGTCACCATCGTAGACACCGGATTTCCGGGCAGCCCGAATATCGGCTTGTTACCTACAAGTCCAAAGGCTATAGGATGACCTGGTCTTATCCCTACCGTCCAAAACTTCATATCTATCCCATATTCCTTCAGAATGTCTTTGACAAAATCATACATGCCTACAGATACACCACCGGAGACAAGGAGCATGTCCCCTTCCAAACCTTCGCCTATCTTTTCCCTCAGGCTCTCCTTATTGTCTCGGGCAATACCAAGGAGATGAGGGACACCGCCGGCCTCAATAACCTGGGCCGCAACTGTATATCCATTACTGTTGGGTATCTTATTCTCAGTAATCTCCTCATCGAGGTCGGCAAGTTCATCACCCGTAGCAAGCACCATGACCTTCGGCCTCCTGTAAACAGAGACCACAGGTTTCCCTACCATTGCCATTACCCCTATATGGGAGGCCCCGAGGACACTCCCCTTACTGAGTACAGTATCACCCTTTTTTATATTTTCACCCTTGTGTCTGACATTCTCGCCGATTTTTCCTGCATAAAATATATTAACGCTTTCACCCTCAGTTTTAGTATCCTCGACACGCACAACAGAATCAGCGCCATCTGGCACAGGCGCTCCGGTCATTATCCGTATTGCCTCGCCTTTTTTTACAGGTTTATCCGGCATTATACCGGCACGAACATCACCTACTATAACAAGCTGAACACCGCTTTCCTTTGAAGCATTTTTAATATCATTCCATCTTACAGCGAATCCGTCCATTGCGGAATTGTCCCAGGGCGGATGAAACAGGCCGCTTGTTACATCTTCAGCAAGAACCCTCTCATGAGCATCCTGAATTGCGATCCTCTCAGTGCCAAGCACCTTTGTGCTGTCCAGGACAGTCTTTAACGCCTCTTCTACTGAACGCATAAGTGATTCCTCCTTTTTGCTTGAAAATACCCTGATTAACCCATCCCCACCCTAACCCTCCCCTTGAAGGGGAGGGGAAGGGGGAAGTCTGATTTCCCCCTTTGAAAAAGGGGGATCAAGGGGGATTTACATCATGCAGTCATTATTTCAATTTCTCTTTATCCGCAACCGTATTAGCTGCAGCCAAGTCCTCCTGAGTATTCATATTGAAAAAGGACTTGAAATCCTGGTCTCCTGCTGTTATTTCAGACATCTGAATTTTCCGGACACTCAATCCTTCAACTTCATTGATAAATTTAGTGACATTATACAACCCATTATCAAGCCATTTACGCATTTGAGGCACACACTTTCTACTGTACACTGCGTGAAGTGGATGCAGTCTGAGGCCGTCGTCCGGAACCACTATATCATAACTTACAGGTTCACTGATTACAATCCTGACAGTTGAATCCATTATAAATGGCAAGTCACAGGAGGCCACAAAGATCCTGTCATATTTGGCGTATGACAACCCTGTGTATATACCTCCGAGAGGTCCGCACTCAGGTATAATATCCGTCACTTCCCTGTATCCGGGACCTTCGTGCCGCCCTGCCTTGTTTGTGACTACAAGTATCTCATCAAAAAGCTTCTCGTACACATCTATAATCCTTCTTATCAACTGTACGCCGCCTACAGTCAGAAGCGCCTTGTCCTGTCCCATACGGCTGCTCTTTCCACCTGTCAGGATAACACCGGTCATTATACAGGCTTACCACAGTCCGATTCATCACCGCGTAATTTCTCAATAACGTGCGGTATCGTCGTTAGTATCACACCAAGGCTTTCTGCAACCCCTTTTGGACTTCCAGGGAGATTGACTATCATGGATCTGCCCCTTGTGCCAACCAGTCCACGGGAGATAGCAGCCCTCAGCGTTTTCTTACAGCCTTCCGCCCTCATCAACTCCGCTAATCCCGGAATTTCTCTTTCCATTACATTCTTTGTCGCCTCGGGCGTTATATCTCTTGGACTGACCCCTGTTCCTCCGGTTGTCACAATAAGATCTGCCTTCATAACGTCTGCAAAATACCGCAACTTATCCTCGATCAAATTCTGCTCGTCGGGAATAATGTCATGCACAATAACGTCACCATCAATATCTTTTACCATCTGACAGATCAGTTTTCCGCTCTCATCAATACGCTCCCCCCTTGAACCCTTGTCACTCATTGTTAATACGGCAACCTTTATCATTGATATGCCCTCCCTGGTTTTTGAACCGCCGGCTGAATTCTATTTTATTGCTTATCCTGCAGGAACCTCTCTTCTATGAATCCGGTAATACCTTCAGCATTGTTAATATCAAATGCAGGTATGGTCAAGTTAAGCAGTTTGTCAGACGCCACTGCTATAATTGAAGGATCATTAAGGCACCTCAGATCATTGCCGCTGCCATTCCTGCTGACCTCAATCTTGGGATATGAATCCCTCTTAAACCCCTCGACGATAAGTATATCCGCCTTAGAAATAAACCTCTCCAGGATATCTTCAATTGTAAGCTCACTATCACTGTCAGATACAACAGAAAACTGTGATGGAGATGCAAGTACAACTGTCTTCGCACCGGCTTCTTTGTGACGCCTGCTGTCCTTGCCTTCTGTATCCATGCTGACGTTCTTATGTGTATGCTTGACAGTAGCCACATCATAACCCTTTCGTGCAAGTAACCCTATAACCTTTTCTATAAGCGTAGTCTTACCGCTGCTGGAAGACCCTACAAAGCATATCACCGGAATTGATGTTTTTGTTTGAATCATTTAATATTGTCTTACCGTTATGCTATATAGCATAACGCAGGATTATAAAAAATTCCACGTCTTTTTTTTCAGAACACCTTCAAGGTCTGCCATCATCCCTTCATACCTCTTTAAAAACTCCTTTGCCTCCATTGACAGCACCGTACCGCCGCCATTACTGCCACCTGTCTGAGTTACTATCATCTGTATTCCGAGACGGTCTTCCATGGCATGAAGATAACTCCATGCCCGTCTGTAGGGTATCCTCGCTGCCTTTGCAGCCTGGTTTATAGAGCCATACTTGTCTATACCCTTCAGAAGCTGGAACCTCCCCTCACCGAAGAAAGGCCTGCCATCAATCTCAAGCCACAATTTTGCACGTACAGTAATGAGGTCATCCATTCCATAACTGCTGCCCTTAGCCCCGTTTTTCTTCATCACTCCCTGACCCTTTATCTCTGTTAATGTCTGCAACATCCCGCGTTATACTGTCAGTTAAATCAGCCTTGGCACGCTGAAAACTCCGGAATGCCTTGCCTATCTCTTTACCAACCTTTGGCAAGTCCTTAGGCCCTACCACAAGAAACGCTATAATGAGAATAATAATTAACTCTGATGTGCCAATACCAAACATGTATTATACCAGGGTTTCTATTAAGTCAAACCTTTGCATCCTTTTCGCCTTCTTTTTTCAACTCCTCCAACTTCGACGGCTCGGCTAAACCCTTTTTGAATCCGCTGATTGCTTTCCCCAGTCCTTCACCTATCTGGGGGAGTTTTCCAGCGCCAAAGATAATTAGAATGATGGCGAGTATTACAAGTAACTCTGATAATCCAAGGCCAAACATTTAACGCCTCCTTCTTGCTGTACATGTAACCTGATCAAGACATGACCTGCCGATACTGGGATTACCGGTCGGATCAGTCTACCAGGTTCAGGAAAGTTAAACCGCACATTATACCTTTTATCAGTATAATGTCTGTATTTTATACTCGTAAATATTGGGCGTCAAGGATTTTATTATTAAGCAATATGCTAAGCTATTGTCATGTTATAGATTTCTTGTTCAGTTTGAGATGGTACGGTCATCTATTTTTCAGAGGCTGGCTCAACACGGTTTCGTCCGTTAATCTTAGCCCTGTAAAGGGCCTCATCCGCCGCCCGGATAACGGTATCCATATCTCCAATGATCTTTCCCATTATTGAAGTCACCCCAATACTGACTGTTACCGGTATCACTTCTTCAGAGGTCTCGAGCAGGTTGTTGCTTATGCTTAAACGAAGTCGTTCAGCTAAAGATGTAACTCCTTTCTCATCGCATCCCGGAAACACTAACAGAAATTTCTCTCCCCCAAATCTGCCGATTGAATCAAAGGAACGTGTAGTAGAAAGTATCCTTTCGGCAGCTTTGCGTAAAACCAGATCACCGGCCATATGTCCGTATGTATCGTTTATATTCCTGAAGTGGTCAAGATCAGCCATTGCTATGCCAACTTTGCCGCCCTCCCTTTTAACCCTGTCCATCTCAAGACTCAGAATACGAAGAATTTCCTCATGATTCAGAAGACCGGTAAGCTGGTCGTGAGCCGCTTTCACCCTTAATGATTCGCGTGCTACAATGAGTTCATCCTGCAGCTCAATAATGCGGCGGACGGCTTTCAACCGCAACCTCAAGTCATTCGTCTTGAAAGGTTTAGTAATGTAATCATCAGCTCCGGCCTCCATACCGGTGACAAGATCTTCCTCAGGATAGAGGGCAGTAAGAAGGATAATGTAAATATAGGGTTCCTTGCCCTCTTTCCTTACCCTCCGGCACACTTCAACGCCGTTCATAACAGGCATTATCCAGTCAAGGATCGCCACACTGGGGGCGTCCTCTGCCTGCAGGGCCTTCAATGCCTCATCCCCATCGCAGGTCACAACAACCTCATAGCCCCATTTTAAAAGGATTGTTTCTAAAAGCAACCTCGACCCGGGATCATCTTCTGCTATCAGTATACGCATTATTGCCTCCAGACAGTAATATTTTGAGATCCTTCATAAGCCGCCGTGTATCAGCCTCAAGCATTGAAAATGTTCCTGCTGCGTTTGAAAGTTTACCGCTCTTTCCCATATCTTCCAGTTTCAGGGAAATTTCTACAACTGTGCGTGCGCCAAAATTTGCTGCAGAACCTTTAAGGGTATGTGATGTCCTGCTGACACCCGGGGCATCCCTGTTTTTTATAGCATTAATTATCGCTGCAAGCATTCCAGGGCACTCCTTCAAAAACAAGCCGGCCACCTTTCTTACAAGCTCAATATCTCCATCTGCACACGCCAAAGCTGCATCCATATCTAAAATAGGTTCAGACTCTTCAGATTTTTGAGGCGACAAGTCCCTGTTTTTTGCCTTTCCCAAATTTATTGCCTCTTCTATTTCTGATATAAGCTCATTGATCTTGACGGGTTTTGAGACATATCCATCCATACCGGCTATGAGGCACTTCTCCCTGGTCCCCTTCATTGCATGGGCGGTAAGAGCGAGTATGGGGATGTGTCCTCCTGATATCTCTTCTCTTGACCTGATTAAGGCTGCGGCCTCAAGGCCGTCCATCTCCGGCATCTGTATGTCCATTACGATGATATCGAAAAAACCGGGACGTTCTTCGTAGGCCGAAACTGCCTCTTTTCCATTTTTTACAATAACAACCATATGGCCTCGCTTATCAAGTATCCCGGAAACAATTTTTTTGTTAACAAGGTTGTCTTCAGCCAGCAGGATATTCAGTGGCCGCTGTTTTCCCCGAATCGTGTGCATCGTAACCGGTGGTGATTTAACGGCCTCCTGTTTCGTTCCCCCCAGGACGAGTTGAATTAGATCAAGAAGTGAAGAGGGCTTTACCGGCTTGACAAGATGTGCTGAAATCCCAAGCCTGCGGCAGCGGTCAACTTCCCGGTGTTGTCCGGAAGAAGCAAGCATCATAATAATGGCTCCATCGAAGTCATGGTTACGTTTTATACTCTCTGCTAATTCAAAACCGTTCATGACCGGCATATTTGCATCTACAAGAATAAGTCTGAAAGGCTCACCAGATTTCCATGTCTCCTCCATAGCCCTTAACGCCGCTTGTGCACTATCTGCTGTAACTGGATACATACCCCAGTTTATAAATAACTCTTCGAGTATGCGCCTGTTAGTTGCGTTATCATCAACCACCAGCACCTTCACACCATTAGTGTTTTCCGTTTTTTCAGTTTTCTGCACAGGTTGTGCTCCCTGCTTGATTCCAAGAGTTATAGTAAAGTGAACGCTGCTTCCTTTATCCACCTGACTCTCAATCCACATTTGACCTCCCATCATTTTCACCAGCCTTGAGGAGATAGTCAGTCCGAGACCGGACCCGCCGTACCGGCGTGTAGTCGAGGCGTCTGCTTGTGAAAATGCCTCGAAAATTATCTCTTGTTTCTCAAGAGGGATACCTACACCGGTATCAGCCACGGTAAAGTGGAAAAAAGACTCTCCCATTGGAGCTTCTTCTGAAGTAACAGAAACCATAACCTCGCCCTTCTCAGTGAATTTGATGGCATTTCCCACAAGGTTGACCAATATCTGTCTCAGGCGCCCCGGGTCTCCAATAACCTCATCAGGTACATCAGGGGAAATACGAAAGGCCAGCTCAAGGTGCTTTTCTGATGCCTTCAGTGCCACTACGTTAAGCGCATCACTGATGCAGTCACGTAATTTGAATTCAATAGGCTCAAGATCCAGTCTCGCGGCCTCGATCTTTGAGAAATCAAGTACATCGTTGATTATGGTCAGCAACGACTCGGCAGAAAGCTTCACGGCACTGACGTATTCCTTCTGTTCTTTAGTAAGTTCAGTTTCCAGCAGCAATTCTGTCATGCCTATTACGCCGTTCATCGGGGTTCGTATCTCATGACTCATGTTTGCAAGAAATTCGCTCTTCAGGCGGTTGGCCTCCTGAGCATCTTCCTTTGCTGCAAGAAGTTCACGCTCAATGCGTTTGCGGTCCGTAATATCTTCTACCATCTCGACTGCCGCTATAATGTTCCCCTCCGCGTCCTTTAGTGGTGATGCAACTATCCTGTAATTTCTTATCTCGTTTGCCGCAGGAGTCTCGGTCACTGCCTCATGTATCTGTCCATCCCTGAGAGTAATGGCTGTTGGACAATAAGAGCAAATATCGTCTCTTGAAGGCTGATTAAAAGCCTTGTAGCATATAGGCCTGTCCGCAGCGTCAATATCAGGGAACCACCTCTTCATCTGATTGTTCAGTGTCATTATCTCCATATCAGGACTTATCAGCGACACACCGATCCCTATATTATCAACTACCCCCCTGTAACGTTCCTCAGAAGCCCTGATTTCATTTTCCAGCCTCATACGCTCAGAAACATCCCTGAATACACCAAACATGTAGCTCTTGCCATTTAATGAGATGACGGATGTACTGATGTTCGCATAAAAGACAGCGCCACCCTTTCTTATTACTGGCAGATTAACTGCTACACTTATCTCCTTCCGTGCCAGCTTCTCTAACTGACTTTTGATGTAAGGAAGGTCTTTTTCGGGATGGATATTGTCTATCGCCAGTTTTAAAATCTCCTTCCTGTTGTAGCCAAGCATTTGGCAAATTGAATCATTGGCCAGTACGAAATTCTTATTTTCGACATCTGCAAGAAGCATCCCATCAATAGAGTCGTTGAAGATGGCCCTGAACATCTCTTCCGATTTCCGCAGCTCAGACTCAATAACCTTGCGTTTGAAAAAACCCGGCACTTCATATCTTATCGTCCTTATTACCTCTTCTCTTGTACTGTTCATGTACGCTTCGATATGTCCCTGCAGCCTCGACGGAGGCGCCATAATGAAACGGCAGGTATGATCTCCTTTTGCCCGGCAAATAATCTCAGATGAGACAAGAGCTATACCAAAGCTTTCCTCGCACCATCCTGACGAATACCCTGCGTTCATCGCACAGACCGGAAATTCGCTGCTCTTACCGGCAGCAATCCATGCGGCTGACTCGAATGAATAGGGATGCTCATAGATAAGATAATAATCATCATCAGGTGAAGGTTTTGATTCCTGTAATATGTCAACAAAGGCCCACCCTGAATGTGCAAAGTGTACCGGCCCGGCAGAGAGCCTTTCTATAGGGTCTTTCAATCCAAGCTTCTGGTGTAGATTCCTTGCGTCCTGTTTGCCAATGGTATGGGCTATGTCGAAGAGCAGTTGTCTCGCAATGTTTGAAGCCTCCTCCTGCCCCTCCTTAAAATAGAGTTTTTCAATAGTCTCAAAAAAATCAACGGACATTGATGCAGCCCGTACGAGTATGTAACGTTCTCCAAATATTTCTATAGTGCCTTTTGATGGATCTTCCCTTTTATCAGCGAAAAATCTGTTTACATAATCCTGGGCTTTTTCGAACACAGATATGAATTGTTCAGGGACGTTGACCGTAGTTAGCATAACACCTCCCACCTGTGGATTACTGCTGTCTGAGTGTAAGGGAGTTAACTAAATCACTAAAGCAGGAAATTCACATGTCATTGGCAATAACTTTACACTGACTATCATCTTATCATGCTGAAACAAATCAGTCTATTTATAGTTGTTAAATCTGTTGACATTAAAACCGCTTTATAATATAGCTTATTATTGTAATGATGACTGAAGATAAAGACATACTCGTAGTAGACGATGAGCCAATTATAAGGGATATTCTCATAAGAAAGCTTACAAGCTCAGGATATCGGCCCGTGGCCGTTGAGAATGCCTTTGAGGCTCTCGACAAGATGCGGGAGATGACGTTTCCAGTGATCCTCAGTGATATTATGATGCCGGGGATAGACGGAATTGATCTTATTAAAAAGGTCAGGGTACTGTATCCGGACACTGCTGTAGTTATGATAACTGCAGTATCAAATGCCAATGCAGCGATTGAGGCTCTCAAACATGGGGCCTCGGATTATCTGATAAAACCGTTCAATCTTGAAGAGATAGTGATAAGCATACAGCGTGCCCTGGATAAGCGGCGGCTTATCCTTGAAAACAGGGGGTATCAGGAACATCTTGAAGAAATAGTCAAGGCTCAGACCGCTGAGATCAGGGGGCTGCTCTCAGTGGAACAACAAAAAACAGCAGAATTGAACAGAGCACTGGCAGAGATAGAGGTCACATATAATACTACCCTCGAGGCGCTTTCAACAGCTCTTGACTACAGGGATAGCGCAACTGAAGGACATTCACAGCGGGTAGTTCAATACAGCATTGAAGTCGGAAAGGCGCTGGGACTTAGCAGCAAAGAGCTTCAAAACCTGGCCCAGGGGACATTGCTGCACGATATTGGAAAGATCGGAGTGCCTGATTCGGTACTTAGAAAGCCTGCTACACTTACCTCGGAAGAGTGGGTGCAGATGAGAAGACATGTTGAATATGGTTACAGTATGCTCAAGGGCATTCCGTTCCTTAAGGATGCCTCTTGTCTTGTACTTCACCATCAGGAGAAATATGACGGTACAGGGTACCCTCAGGGTTTGAAGAGGGAGCAGATCGTAATAGGCGCAAGGATATTTGCCCTTGCTGATACTTATGACTCTATGACTACGGACAGGCCCTACAGAAAGGCCCTCCCTGACAAGGACGCGAGGGATGAAATTTTACGATGCAGGAGCAGCCAGTTTGATCCTGTTGTCGTTGATACCTTCTTTAATATTCCGGAAACTAAATGGTCCAGTATTAAAGAAAACATTGCCGGTATGAAGGCTGATAATATCATTTTCCAGGATCTGGACCGGACCTTAGGACATGAAAAAGACCCTATTCCGCTCCTGTTGTTATAAGGTCACTATGTCATATTCTTCTATGTGCAGACTCTTGTCACCCTTGATAACAATTCGCTTCTGATATTCCTTTTCGAGTTCCTCGACAATTTGCCTTTCGTCATCAAAAATATGGGTTGCCACACTCTGGCTTGCCGTAACGATTATCTTCTTATCTTTTGTTGACCTCGCAGTCTTTCTGACATCCCTGAACAATTCATGGCAGATTGTAACGGCAGACTTTGTATAGCCCCGGCCATTACAGTAACTGCACGACTCGCAAAGGGTCCGCATCAGATTCTCCCTCGTGCGCTTCCTGGACATCTCTATAAGCCCTAGTTCAGACATCCTGATGATGTTTGTCCTGGCACGGTCCTCTGAAAATGCATCTACCATTGCATTAAAGACCTTCTCCCTGTTCTTCTCTTTTTCCATGTCTATGAAGTCGGTTATTATTATGCCGCCGATATTTCTGAGGCGTAACTGATACGCTGTTTCCTTAACCGCCTCCAGGTTTGTCTGGGTAATTGTCTCTTCAGGGTCTCTCTTTCCTACATACTTACCAGTGTTCACATCAATTACTGTAAGGGCCTCTGCATGGTCAATTACAATGTATCCACCTGACTTCAGCCAGACCTTCTTATTCAACGCCCTGTTTATCTCTACCTCGATCCTGTATGATTCAAATATTGGTTCTTCACGATCGTATAGTTCAATTCGCGGGAGCATGTCAGGAAGATAAAGCCTTACAAATTCTTTTATCCTCTCATACTCAGACCTGGAATCTATCACCAGTTTGTCTACCTTCATGGTAAAGAGGTCCCGGATAGTACGAAAGATCAAATCTAACTCAGAATAAAGCAATGCAGGGGCTGAAACTGTTTCTCTCTTCTGTTGAATATTCTGCCAGAGGAGTTCAAGAAATTCGGCATCGGCAGTGAGAGATTCAATGTCCATGTCTTCACTTGCAGTCCTTATGATATAGCCCATCCCGGGCTTTTTTATAGACTGAACCAACTCCCTAAGCCTTGAACGCTCGCGTCCTTCCCTGATACGCCTTGATATCCCTATATGTTCGACAGTAGGCATAAGAACGAGGCATCTCCCTGGGAGTGAAATATATGATGTGATACGCGCGCCTTTTGTGCCAAGGGGTTCTTTTGAGACCTGGACCATGATCTCCTGGCCTTCCTGCAGGATATCTTCAATGCTGTAATGCGTGGCCTTGAACTCCAGTTTCCCCTCCACCCCTTCCTCTTCTATCATCCTTGCATATTCTTCTGCGTCAGCTCCGGCATCACTCACATAAAGGAAAGCCGCACGGTCGAGGCCGATATCAACGAAGGCCGCCTGCATCCCCGGCAGTATCTTGACAACCTTGCCTTTATATACGTTACCAACTATGCTCCCTTCGTTCCTCCTGTCTATGTATATTTCTACTACTTCCCTGTTCTCAAGCAGGGCGACCCTTACCTCTTCAGGAAGGGCATTTATTATGATTTCAGTAGGCATAGATTCTCCGTTTCAATTTTATGTCCATCCGGTGATACCTGTAGACCGCCTGTCTTTCCATACAGACCAACACGTCTTATCATGACACCCGGGTTTAAATGGGAGATATTGAATAATGCCTTTAACACATCAGACGGCCGGCAGCATTCCCTGTCAATTGATCTTAACTTCAGAAATATTGTGTCTATAGTAAGCCAGTGTATTTCATCAATAAAAGGCCTGGTATTAATTATCTTCGTTATCTTTCTTCCATCTTTTTCCGTGACTCTTTCTACTTTAAGTTCCGTGACGTCTGACAAGCTAAATTCAGGTTGACAGTCCGGCAGACTTAGCATATTTCTATCAAGGCTGATCTCATAAGCAAAATGAGTTATGAATGCATTTAGTGATGGCGTATTAACCGGGATTTCCTTCACATTGATGATCTTCAAACCATCGGGCAAATGTTTATTGGACCTGGATTTAATCTCATATGAAGCAACCGGGACCGGCAGTTCGACATCCATATACTCACAGATACTTTCAACGCCAACAGGAAGGGCCGGACCGAAGGATATTTTCGGGTGCGGATGAAATCCTTCTGAAAACAGTATTGGAACAGATGCCCTTCTGAACGCCCTTTCAAATGTGGTCATTACCTCAAGCTGAGAGAGCATTCTGAGATCTCCTGACTTGGTATATTTAATGCGCATCTTTATCCTGACGCCAGTCATCCTGGTGCCTGACTCAAATCCCCCCTTTAGAAAAGGGGGATTAAGGGGGATTTTTTCATCATGTCTGTATGCTATCGGCCTGATCCCCTCTGCCTTCTTCCCTTTTACAGCCTCCATATCACACAGGCCGCAATTCGGACAAAGACCGTATCTGCAGTCAGGGATCGTGCGGCATGATTCCGCCCGTTCGTATTCCTTTATCAGAAACTCCTTTTCAACGCCTGTATGCAAATGCTCCCAGGGGAGAACTTCATCAAGTTGAATGTGTCTTGAAGAATACCAGTCAGGTTCAATACCGCATACCTTAAAGGCATCTTCCCACTTATCCATGTCGAGCTTTTCTGTCCAGCTGTCAAACCTGCATCCGGACCTCCATGCAGTCTCTATAGCCTTCCCAAGCCTTCTGTCCCCCCTTGAAAATACTGATTCAAGATAACTCATATCAGGTTTGTGCCACTTTAAATTTATCCTGACCTTCTTAAGGCCATCACGAAGATAATTAAGCCTTCTCATAAGCTCATCAGGCGATATATGGCCGTACCATTGAAAGGGTGTGTGGGCCTTAGGCACAAACGCAGATATACTTACAGTAATTTCTTTTGCCCCTTTACTAAATCGTTTACCTATGTCTTTTACCTTTTGAGCAAGGGTGATTATACCCTGAAGGTCTTCATCAGTTTCAGTGGGGAGACCAACCATAAAATACATCTTGATTGATTTTACCCCCCTGCTGAAGACATCTCTTACAGTTGTCTCAAGAATACCTTCATCCATCTCCTTATTGATTACCTTCCTGAGCCGCTCTGTCCCTGCTTCAGGCGCAATAGTGAAACCTGCGTTTTTTGTTTTGGTTATCTGCTCTATTATTGCAGGCGTCAATGTACCAACGCGAAGGGATGGAAGTGAAAAAGATACATGTTTATCACCGTAAGTATTTACAAGAGAAGTAAGTGTACTGCTGAGACAGGCATAATCACCTGTGCTAAGGGAAGATAATGAAACCTCTTCATATCCGGTGTTCCTGAGGGAATCCTCTATAATGCTTAGTATCTTTTCAGGACGTCTCTCCCGAACCGGCCTGTAGGTTATTCCAGCCTGACAGAACCTGCATCCATGTGTACACCCCCTGGCAATCTCTATTGTGAGACGGTCATGTACTGCCTGCATGTAAGGAACTACAGGGGCTGTAGGAAAAGGAGCCTCATTCAGATCCTCCAGCACTCGCCTTCTGACGGAATCGGGAGCGCCTTCTGTCGGCACTATGGCGCTGATAGTCAGGTCATCGTTATATTCCGGATGGTACAGGGATGGGACATACACACCTTCAATCTTCGACAGGTCTTTAAGCAGGGATTTTCTGGAACTTCCGCCCGCTTTCCATTTATCGTATATTTTGATTATGTCCCTTATCCCCTCTTCACCGTCGCCAAGGAAAAAAAGGTCAAAAAAATCTGCCACCGGTTCTGGGTTAAATACGGCGCTTCCTCCGCCTATTATGAGGGGAAACGAGGAATCACGTTCCGATGAGTAAAGGGGGATGCCTGAAAGAGACAGCATAGTAAGAATGTTTGTATAGCAAAGTTCATATGGGAGCGTGAATCCAAGGATGTCAAACCCTGCAAGAGGAGTAGATGATTCGACTGACAGAACTGGAAGTCCTTTCGATATAAGTGCCTCTTCCATATCTGTCCAGGGGACAAATGCCCTTTCCGCAACAATATGGCCCATATTATTAATAACCTGATACAATATCTTGATCCCGAGGTGGGACATACCTATCTCATATGTATCAGGGAATATTAAAGCAACCCTTGTTCGAACCGATGCCGGATCTTTCTTAAGGGTATTGATCTCATGGCCAATGTAGCGTGAAGGCCTGGAGACGGATAACAGGATGTCAGTGTACATAGTAAATACGGGGTCAATGATCAGTGGAACAAAAACCGTTTCTTTCTTATATTAAACAATATGCCAATAGAAAACAAGGTGGTAATCATGGATGTGCCGCCATAACTCATGAGGGGAAGTGGTATTCCTACAACAGGAAAGACCCCGAGGGTCATCCCGATGTTAATTACACAATAAAAAGTAAAAATCGTTACTACACTGCATGCCATTAACATGCCGAGTCTGTCCTTTGCCTTTATGGCAACATCCACACCCCATGTAATCAGAGATAGATATAATAGCAGGAGGACAACTATGCCTGCAAAACCCCATTCTTCTGCAAATACAGAGAATATAAAATCAGTGTGTCTTGCAGGGAGAAAGTTCAACTGACTCTGTGTGCTCTGAAAAATACCTTTTCCGGAAAACCCCCCGGACCCGATGGCTATCTTTGACTGAATAATGTGATATCCTGTTCCTGTAGGGTCCGCTGACGGATTTATGAATACCAGAAGCCTCGTCTTCTGGTACTCCTTCAGGTTATCCCAGAATATATGCCATATGAATGGGGAGGTCATTAAAATCAGCAGGGTCATGATGCCAAAGACACGAGAGCGGATCCTTACAAGGAAGATTAAGACAACAGAGACAAATGTTATGACCATTCCTGTCCCGAGATCAGGCTGCTTTAATACGAGGAGTACCGGGATTGCTATAAGAACTCCCGGGATCAGCAGTTCCTTAACATTGTAACCATGTCGGGCCGGATAGTCTGCGAAATATCTTGTAATGGCGAATGCAGTCGCCAGCTTTGCGAGTTCTGACGGCTGAAATGAGAATCCTCCTATGGCAATCCACCGTTGAGCCCCAAATCCGCTTCTCCCGGCCACCAGGACAACCAGCAATAATATGAAGGATAATGCATAAAGATAATACGCGTACCTCGCAATAGCCTGATAATCAATGTAGTTTCCGACTAACATAAAGAATATGCCTATGATAATCCAGCCTACCTGCTTTATGTACAGAGGGGCAACATTCTCAGGGGTACTGGTGTATGTTGCACTGAATATGGTTGATAGACCAATAAGCATTATCAGGACAACTATGATAAATGCCTTCCAGTCGAACAGGGTTATTGTGCTTTTATTCAGCATTTTTTATATATTCCTCAATAATCTTCTTTGCAACAGGAGCTGCAGCAGTTCCACCATGACCACCATGCTCAACAAGCACCGCAACTGTTATTTCAGGTTTATCTGCAGGTGCGAATGCTGCAAACCAGGCGTGATCATTGAAGCTGCCCGGGCCTGCCTTGGACTTTCTTCCTACAGCCTGCGCAGTTCCCGTTTTTCCGGCGATCTCGACAAGATTGCTCCTTGCGGCCCCGCCAGTCCCTCCGGCATTGTTAACGACACCTTTCAGCGCCTCCTTGATCAGCATCAATGTGTGTTCATTGATGCCTGTGTTTCTTATTTCAACAGGAGGGAACTCGTAGACACGGTTGGTGGGAATGTCGCTCCCTGCATTGGGGACAGAATTAAACTCTGTCCCCGCAAGACTGTAAGCCCCGGTTTGACTGCCATCCTTACTTACTGCCTGACTGACAGATTGTTCAGGCATTATCCCTTTCAGTATTCTCGGCCTCACTACGACACCTGAATTGGCCACAGTATTTAACATGACTGCCTGCTGCAGAGGCGTAACTGACATGTACCCCTGACCAATTGCTACAGATAATGTCTCACCCGGATACCAGCGCTCCTTTTTTGCTGCCAGTTTCCATTGTGTTGAGGGCACCAGCCCCTTCTTTTCTGACGGCAGATCAATGCCTGTAATAGTTCCCAGGCCAAAGAGAGATGCGTATTTCTCTATAGTGTCCACCCCCATCCGATTACCGAGCTGATAGAAATATACATCACATGATTCGACTATGGCTTTTTTAAGGTCAACAGAGCCGTGCCCCTCGGGCTTCCAGTCTCTGAAAACCCTGTTTCCGAAGCGCATCCCTCCGCTGCATGAGATCCTTGCCTTATCATCAATTAATCCCTCTTCGAGACCTCCTGCTGACATCACTACCTTAAATACAGAGCCTGGGGGATACGTCCCCTGAGTTGCCCTGTTGTTCATGGGAAATTCAGGGTCATTCACAATCTGCTGCCAAACCTTATGCGTCAGCCTTTTTGACAGCAGATTTGGATCAAAAGCAGGGCTGCTGACAAGCGCCAGTATCTCTCCGGTATCGGATTTCATAACTACAACCGCACCCCTTCTTTCCCCCAGGGCGTCTTCAGCCATCCTCTGCAATCTCATGTCTACAGACAGAATGATATTATCACCTGATACCGGTTCTATAGTATCGAGTTCCCGGCGCTCACGTCCGGCTGCATCTACTTCTATATACTTCCTTCCCAAACTTCCCCGTAATAGATTATCGTAGACCTTTTCTATTCCATACTGTCCTATAATCCTGCCGGGGATCTCTGCGGCATATTCTGGGTCTTTTAACTGTGACTTACTGATCTCGCCGACATATCCAAGCAGGTGTGCTGCACTTTCCATGTGAGGATATTCGCGTCTTCCTTCCACCACTACCTGAACTCCCGGCAGCAGCCATTTGCGGGATTCTATAAGGGCAACATCTCTCATCGAGATATCATATTTGATAATCAACGGTGAGAATGGGTCAGGGTTTTTATTCTCTATTATAATGTCTTTCATTTCTTCAGGAGAAAGCCCTGTGATTGGAGAAATGATTCTCAAGGTCATCTCCAGGTCTTCAATATCAGCGCGAACAAGACCAAGGTCAAAAGATGCCACATTTTTTGCCATGACCTCCCTGTTACGGTCATAGATTATCCCGCGTAACGGGGGAACTACGACACTCCTGACCCTGTTGTTTTCAGCAAGCTTCCTGTAATACTTCCCCTGCATTATCTGCATATGCCACGCCTTGAACAGGATAATCGCAAGGAGAATAATAAAAAAAATCCTGAGGTGTCCAATGCGTTTCCGAAGCCCCCTGTTTTTATCCTGCTGTTCCATTATTATAATTTAACGATATGAAATGTTTTTTTGCTCACCAGTGATATTAGTGAATATATGATCCCGCCAAGGAGACCGTCAAGAAAAGCCTGAGGAATGGCTATATACAAAATGTCCCCGGGAAACCGTTCGGTTCCGAGGAATAAGAATATAAGGAAGATGATCAGTCCCTGGATTAAAGAAACTAAAAATATAAGGGTCATATGCAGGAGATAACCCGGGTTATGAACCCAGCGTCCTATAACACCGGAGAGATAACCTATAAAAGATTTCGAAAAGATATTACTGTAGACAGGTCCCGCAGATGTGACGTCGAGGAAGAATCCGAGCAGGGCACCTACAAGTCCACCCCTTGCCTCTCCGCGGAACATTCCCAGGAAATATACGGTTATCAGTATAAAGTCAGGCCGAATACCGCCTGCCTCTATAGGATTCGATACACTGCCCTGAAACGCTGCAATTAGTATCAGGAACAACGACCACAGGATTGTCCTCACTCCTCTTTTTCCCCCTCAAGAAGTCTGTAACCATCATATGACATAGGAGATTTTATTACCAAAACCTCTCTTTCCCTGGAAATATTTGCCTCGGGTATCAGCGTCACTGACTGGAATAACCGGTTCTGAGTTTTTACTACACTATTGACCCTGCCGACCATAATCCCCCGCGGAAAGACACCGTCAGTGCCTGATGTAATGATAATGTCGCCATTTTTAACATCCTCATCTGCTAAAATATAGTTAAGCCGGAGGGTACTACCCTGTTGTCCCGCCACAATACCCTCATAACCAGTGCGTTGTATAAGTCCGGCAACGGCGCTGTTCCTGTCAGATATCAGGAGTACCCTCGAATAATCAGGCGATGTCTTGACCACCCTGCCGATAACCCCTCCTGCTGTAATTACACCCATACCCGGCTTTATCCCTTCCTTTTCACCTTTGTTTATAACTAATGCCTCATACCAGTTTGCGGGATCTTTTGCAATGATGACGGCAACAGCTTGTTTAACAGCAGATGAATCACCAAGTTTCAGCAGTTCCGTCAGCCTGTCGCCTGTTGATGCCTTTTCCTTAAGGAATACGGCTTCAGAGTGAAGTTTTCTCACTTCTTCAACAAGCATTTCATTTTCCTTCTGAACATTTATCAGATATATATATCCAAACCATGTTGATGAAATTCCGTTAGAGATGGCGGCGAGACCTGACTGAACAAAACCTGTAATATTTAAAAAAGGTCTTTCAAGGAGATTGTATCTCGGACTCTGTTTAATCTCAGGAGAGAGTAATACAAAGATTCCTATAAGGAGGATAAAGGCAATTAAGATCTTTCTGTTAAAAGTCAGAAACCTGAACATGCATACCCTGCCTGCTGTATTACTGGGTAAGCACAGAGACCTTCTTCAGAAGGTCAAGTTCATCCAGTACCTTTCCTGTCCCCATGACAACAGCCGTTAAAGGGTCCTCCACAGTTATTATGGGAAGATTTACTTCTTCCCTCAGCCTCAGATCCAGTCCCCGCAGCATTGAACCCCCTCCAGCCAGAACAATCCCGCGGTCTATTATATCAGCTGCAAGTTCAGGAGGGGTATTTTCAAGGGCAACCTTAACAGCGTCAACTATGGCGCTAACCGGTTCTTCAAGCGCCTCCCTTATCTCATCACTGTTGACCTCCAGGGTCTTGGGTATTCCTGATATGAGGTCCCGTCCCTTCATCAGCATGGAACGTTTTTCTTCCATCTTATAGGCTGAACCTAACTCCATTTTTATCATCTCTGCCATATGTTCGCCCAACAGGAGATTATATTTACGCTTAATGTAGGAGAGGATCGCCTCGTCCATCTTGTCTCCGGCTACCCTGACCGAGTCGCTGTAAACTATACCGGCAAGTGATATGACAGCTATATCAGTAGTCCCCCCGCCTATGTCTACTACCATATTACCTGATGGTTCTGTTATAGGCAGACCTGCGCCTATGGCCGCGGCTATTGGCTGTTCAATGAGGTAGACCTCCCTGGCCCCTGCCAACTCTGCAGAGTCCCGGACTGCCCTTTGTTCAACCTGGGTAATCTTTGCAGGGATGCCTATAATTACGCGCGGGCTTACGAATGCCTTTCTGTTGTGTGCCTTTGTTATAAAATGACTCAGCATCTTTTCAGTAACGTCAAAGTCGGCAATTACTCCATCCTTTATCGGCCTTATTGCGACAATATTTCCGGGAGTCCTTCCCAGCATTCTTTTTGCCTCTGCGCCTACTGCAAGAACCTTCCCTGATTTCTTTTCTATGGCAACTACCGAGGGTTCGTTACAAACAATCCCCTTACCCTTCACATAGACAAGGGTACTGGCCGTACCGAGGTCTATTGCCAAATCCGTTGAAAACCACCCTAATATACTACTTAACAATTTTTACCCCTCCATTTTCTATTACGATTGTCTTTGCAAGTTCGTCACCAATTCTTAAACCCTTTTCATTACCAATAATAATCAACGTTTCGACCCCAACTATTGCGAGAGTGAACAACCACCCCACGTACGGAATAAAAAAGAAGAGATACCCCCCTGCAATTGTAATATTTCTGAGAACAGACTCTTTATACGAGCACAGTTCCCCATCACTCTTTATGGTCCTCAGATTAATGAGTTTCTTGCCGAGGCTTTTTCCATCAAAAAAACCATCTGCTATCAGGATATATGTAAGTCCCGCGAAAAAGCCTACAGGATATAGCAGCATTGAAAAGGCAGCAGCTATTATCAGATCAATGACCCTGGCAACAAACCTGTTAAAAATGCCTGCCTTATGATATTCGTGCGCATCTGACGTCTCCGTCTTTGCGTAATTAGCGTCTTCTGTCATAGTGGGCATATAAGAGAAACCCGGCAAAGTGATGTATTATAGCAAAGAATCAATTTATTTCAACTTTACCGGCGGTAAGGGGTTACCCCTCTACGGTTTACAAAGAAGTCTTTCATGATGCTGCGGCACTTGTATTCACTTACCCCTGTTACCAATTCAACTCTGTGATTTAATGCCGGTTCCTGCAATATCTGAAACAACGAACCTCCTGCTCCCGCTTTAAGGTCCTCCGCCCCGAAGACTACCCTGGGGATCCTTGCCAGTACTATTGCACCGGCACACATAGCGCATGGCTCAATAGTAACGTATAAAGTGAGATCAGTCAGCCGCCATTTCCCCAGCCTGCCTGATGCCTCCCTGATTACTATCATTTCCGCATGGGCAGTCGGGTCCTGGAGAGATTCACGCAGGTTGTGTCCCCTTGCAATTACTTCACCTCCTGCTACAGCCACTGCACCTACAGGGACCTCACCCTCAGAGGCTGCATTGATGGCCTCTTCTATCGCTTTTTCCATGAATCTATCATGCTCAGATGACCAAATCCCCACCCTGTCTCCCCCCCATAATTCTATCTAAAATCCAGACCTACCCCAGATATATTGGGTGACGTACAAAATGTTAAACGTCCCTGGTGACCGCTCTGTTTGCCAGCATGAGTTTGAGATTAGAGGAAATCTTTGTCAGTGTCAAGAAACTCCAAATAATTCTTGACAATTCATACTGCTTATTGCTCAATTAAATAAGCTGAATCAATGGAAGGAGCATCTGCATTATGCGCCATGGCATGACAGGTGATGAGGGTTTTACGCCTGATCCAAGAGACCTTACTGATGAAGAAATACTGGAGAGGTTGAGTGATGAGGGGCTGGAGATTACCATAGATGATTTCAAGGCTGAGGCGATGAAGGCTGGATCGCCTGAAATGCTTGCAGGCAACTGGGCCTATATGTTCGGAACCTGGACTGCTGAGGAAGACACCTTTCTTTACAGCGCTATCTTCGAACTCTGGAGAAGGCACCTGGGTAATGATAAGCGGACGCCTGAGATATTGGCAGAATTTATTGATGACATTTTTAATACTTATGAGGAAAGTCCTGAGACGCATGAGCAATATTTTATGGTAAATATCTATGATCGGGTTAGGGATTTCTATCATAGGCTGCTGAATGAAGACGGGAGTCCCAATGTTGATCTCTACAATGACATGACGTGGTATGCACACAGTGACTTCGATGGATTCCTTCTCAGCATTCCGCATGAACTTTCCAGGCATGGACTTACAGATCAGGCCGTTAACATCGGGAGATGGTTTTCAGCGCTTTCCGGTCAGCCACAGAATTTTCTGAGAGACACTGCTTGCATACTGGCAGACGCAGGCAGAAGAGAAGAAGCCCTTATGCAGATTGAAGAAAATATAATGCGATTTCCTAATGATATGTGGGTCATTATAAATGCAGGTGATGCAATGTTAAGCCTTGGAGACAAGGAGTCTGCTGAACGCTATTTTCTTAAGGCAAAGAAGATGGTTATTACAAAATCCGACCACATGGTTGTCCTTGAGAGGCTTCTGGATATTTACAGAGAACTCGGGATGAACGACAGGGTAAAGGTGATAGAACAGGAGATCAAGGCACTCGGTCTCCCGCTCAGGAAAAACAACAGGAACAACAAGGAATGACGATTGTCATGTGTGGGATATGAACATCCACGTTACGATTAATTAGTGTCATACTGAATTCATTTCAGGATCTCAAACAATACTGAGTATGGAAAATATTATCTATATAATAATAGGAATAATAATCGGCGGCGGACTAACATGGTTCCTCGCAAGAACCAGGCTGCATGACATCCATTCAAGGGAGATAGCAGAACTCAATTCAGACAACTCCAATCGGTTATCAGAACTTGAAGGAAGGGCCATGAGTGCAGAGGCAGTTATTAATGAGCTCAGACAACAGAATCAGCAGAAGGATTCAGACCTTAATAAGATCAGAGTTGAAATTGAGACAGAGAGAAAATCCAAAGTTGAGGCGCTCACCAGACTGGAGGCCTCACATGAGAACCTTGAAGCACAACGTAAGCTTCTCGAGACTATGAAGGGTGATATGACAAATACATTCAATGCATTGTCATCTGCTGCACTTAAAAGCAGCAGTGATGAATTCCTGAAACTGGCCTCTGAAAATCTTAACCGCATTGTATCTGACACGAAAGGCAGGCTTGGCGAGCATCAGGTTGCCATGGATGGCATGATAAAACCATTAAATGATGCACTTAAAAGATTTGATGAGCAGATACGGTCCATAGAGGAGAACAGGCATAAGGCATACGGCAGCCTTGAGTCACAACTTAAGTCGCTTACTATTTCACAGGAACAACTCCAGAAAGAGACAGGAAACCTTGTCACTGCATTGAGGAAACCCCAGGTGCGCGGAAGATGGGGTGAGGTGACTTTAAGGAGGGTTGCTGAGCTTTCAGGGATGTCTGAACACTGTGATTTCACTGAACAGTTATCCGTTGATACGGACAGGGGAAGGATAAGGCCTGACATGATAGTTCATCTTCCAATGAACAGGGAGATAGTCGTAGACTCAAAGGTGCCGCTTGAGGCATACCTCGATGCCATATCCGTAAATAGTGAAGATGAAAAAAAAGAGAAAATGACGAGGCATACTCAGCATGTAAGGACTCATATGAATAAGCTTGCCTCCAAGGAATACTGGAGCCAGTTTGATAAATCACCTGAGTTTGTGGTCCTTTTCATCCCAGGCGAGTCATTCCTGAGCCCGGCCCTCGAGATGGATAGTTCTCTAATAGAGGATGGTATCCAGAAAGGGGTCATAATTGCCACGCCGGCAACCTTTATCGCCCTTCTAAGAGCAATTGCATACGGCTGGCGGCAGGAGCAGATCACTGAAAACGCAAAGCAGGTTAGTATTCTCGGTAAGGAATTGTATGAAAGAATAAGCACATTAGCAGGACACTTTGATGACCTTGGAACTGCAATAAGCAGGGGGGTTGATACGTACAACAAGGTAGTTGGTTCCATGGAATCAAGGGTGCTTCCTACAGTCAGGAAATTTAAAGAGCTTGGTGTCACAGGCAGTGAAGACATCCCGACCATTGAGCAGATAGACAGAAAACCTAGAAACACAGCCATGTGGAGCGGGATGCCTGACATGCCGGGCAATGAGGAAAAACCGGCATGAGAAAAGGGCATGAAAATAATCCCCCTTTTTCAAAGGGGGAAATAAAGCCCCCCCTTTAGAAAAGGTGGGTAAGGGGGGATTTGAAAGGTGTATTTTCATGTGAACACAATAAGTATCACTTATTTTAATCTCTTAAAAATGATTGACATCAATAATGAGTAAATGATATAAACATATGTTCTAAGCTTATCTATGGGCCGCTAGCTCAGTTGGTAGAGCACCGCCCTTTTAAGGCGGCTGTCGATGGTTCGAATCCATCGCGGCTCATTCATCAGCGTCCCCATCGTCTAGCTCGGCTCAGGACGTCGCCCTTTCACGGCGCAAACGGGGGTTCAAATCCCCCTGGGGACGCCATTTTTTACAGCAGCATCTAAACTATGAGCATTGAACCAAATAAGGTCATTTACTCCATGATTGGAGTAAGCAAATTTTACGACAAGAAGGCGGTGTTGAAAGACATCTTCCTGTCATATTTCTACGGGGCAAAGATCGGAGTCCTTGGTCTCAACGGTTCAGGGAAAAGCTCACTCCTGCGTATCCTTGCCGGAAGGGATAAAGAGTTTAACGGAGAGACTGTCCTCGCACCGGGCTACACCGTTGGTCTATTCACTCAGGAACCGGAACTGGACGAAAGCAAGACTGTAAGACAGGTTGTGGAAGAAGGCGTGCAGGAAGTAGTGGATGCACTTAATGAATATAACAGGATAAATGAAAGATTTGCCGAACCCATGTCAGATGATGAGATGGGTAAACTTATCGAGCAGCAGGGAGTAATACAGGAAAAGCTTGAGGCCATGGACGCATGGGAACTTGATTCCCGTCTTGAGATGGCTATGGATGCGCTGCGCTGTCCGCCCGGAGATGCAGCCGTTAATCTCTTATCCGGCGGAGAGAAACGCCGTGTAGCACTTTGCAGACTGCTCCTCCAGAAACCGGACATCCTGCTTCTTGACGAACCTACGAATCATCTGGATGCCGAGAGTGTGGCATGGCTTGAGCATCATCTGCAGAACTATGCGGGTACTGTCATTGCAGTAACCCATGACCGCTACTTCCTTGATAATGTAGCAGGCTGGATCCTGGAACTCGACCGAGGTCAGGGTATTCCATGGAAAGGGAATTACTCATCATGGCTTGAGCAGAAGAAGAACCGTCTCCAGCAGGAAGAGGCAACAGAGAGCGAGAGGCAGAAGACCTTACAGCGCGAGCTTGAGTGGATAAGGATGTCTCCAAAGGGACGTCATGCAAAATCAAAGGCCCGTATCTCCTCTTATGAGGAGCTGCTCCGTCAGGATGCTGATAAGGGATTAAAAGAGATGGAGATATACATCCCACCGGGTCCCAGACTTGGTAATGTCGTTATTGAGGCCAATAATGTCAGCAAGGCATTCGGTGATAATATACTGATGGATGAAATGACATTCTCCCTTCCTCCGGGCGGTATTATAGGAGTCATCGGACCGAACGGTGCAGGAAAGACAACGCTGTTCCGTATGATTACCGGGCAGGAAAAACCTGACTCAGGGACATTCAGGATAGGAGAGACCGTAAAGCTCGCATATGTTGACCAGAGTAGAAATGACCTTAACCCTAATAAATCCATTTGGGAGATAATCTCTGACGGCTTGGAGGTCGTTTCGCTCGGAAAGAGACAGATCAACTCCCGTGCCTATGTCGCCCGGTTTAACTTCTCAGGCAGTGACCAGCAGAAAAAGGTCTCGACACTCTCCGGAGGCGAGAGAAACCGCGTGCATCTGGCCCGCATGCTGAAAGAAGAGGCCAATGTCCTCCTCCTTGATGAACCTACCAATGACCTCGACGTAAACACCATGCGTGCCCTTGAAGAGGCGCTGGAGAGCTTTGCAGGCTGTGCCGTAGTAATCAGCCACGACCGCTGGTTCCTCGACCGTATCGCCACCCACATGCTTGCATTTGAGGGTGACAGCAAGGTGGTCTGGTTCGAGGGAAACTACTCTGAATATGAGGCAGACAGAAAGACCCGTCTCGGCGCCGCAGCAGATCAGCCGCACAGGATCAAGTACAGACACCTGACCAGAGGGCGGGACTGACTGGTTCGTGGAGCATCTGAAACTCAACGGTTTCGACCCTATCGTCTTTGACGGGAGAGACCCGGCAGCCTTTGCCTGGGCTATATTTGAAATGGAGCGCCGTCTTGAGGCTGCATCCGATGCAATACGATATAGTGCCGGTAATTACCCCTTGATGCTTCCTTACGGTATAGCCATGGCGCCCAAAGGCGCCGGTTTCTACGGCGAAGGAACTAACCTCGCCCACAATCTGCCACTTATGTCTAATCCGAGTACCGATACTGCGGCAGCCGGATATTTCAATGAGGGCGCACGAAAGTTGCGTGTGCCTCCGCAGGAGCTCAACGATTCCATCGTAACATTTCAGAATCATCCGGCAACTGGCAGGCCCAGGGAGCGTGACCATGCCCTGGTAAATAGAATAGTAAATTTACGCGAAGTTCCCCAGACGGTTTCCCGGCCTGTGCCGGAAAACCGGCGAGATCCGTCAGGATGGACCAGGACCTCCCCAATGTTCGCGGTAGATGCTATGTTCCTGGCCACAGTTCAGGCCAATAAGCGCCTTCGTGTCCGGGTGGGTAACCCCGATGAAATGCGCTCTAACCGTATGATCCAGACTCTGAAAAAGCTGAAGTTCCGTGTGACCGACCCCGAGCCGGGCATGCCGGAGGATATCCAGGGCGCTGTTATCACGGCCCTTAACGAAGAGGCGGTAGCCGCCGCTGCCCTGGCAAACAAAGGCGGTATCAATTTCATCCACACCTATGAGGCCTTCGACACAAAGATGCACGGCGTTGTCCGTCAGGAAGTCATCTTCGTAGACCACTGCAATGAGGTCGGTCGTCGTCCGGGCTGGCTTTCCGTGCCGCTGGTGCTAACTTCCCATACATGGGAAAATGCCAAAAATGAGCGATCGCACCAGGACCCGTCCATGGCCGAGGCGATGCTCGGCGAGCCTTCGGACGTGTCGCGGGCCATGTTTGTGCCTGATTACAACACAGCCGCCGTCGTTATTAGCCGGATATATCAAACACACGGGCAGATATGGACGCTGGTTGTCCCGAAGATAGATGCGTCGCCCGATCTCTTTACTGTGGATGAAGCAACCCGTCTTTTTGAGATGGGAGCGCATCGTCTGGATTGGGCGGGTCATCAGGCGGCGCGTCAGCGCGTGATCCTTACAGCCGTCGGCGCTTATCAGTTGCAGGAAGTCCTGAAAGCTTCGGCCCGTCTCGTGGAGCGGGATATCCCTCACTCCACAGTCTATATGCTGGAGCCCGGAAGGTTTCGCTTTCCCAGAAATGAACTTAATACACATTGCCCACCTTCTGCAATAGCATCACAACCTATGCATTGACAGTAAAATCCTTTATCTAAGCTTTGAATATTACATCTTGGGAAACGCATATAGGGTCTTTTACTGTCACTATAATTAGTTACAGATTAAACTAAGATCTGTCATTTTTTAAAATAAGTTTTATATCAGTCAGTCTTGCGATATCCCTTACTCTCAGAATGTTTTTGGTTAGGGGAAACAGTACCTTTCGAATCGGCTACAGGGAAAATCTTCTTTGTCTGCATCATTCGTGAAATCGGCAAAGATACAATAAGACTCAGGGGACGCTCATAAAAAAAGTAATCCCAGGCCCATTCGATTAAAACAAGTAGCCGGTTACGAAATCCTATCAGGCTGTATAAATGTATGCTCAGCCATAGAACCCAGGCCGGAAAGCCAGCAAAAGCATGACCCTTTATACAGGCTATAGCAGCATTTCTGCCTATAGTGACCATCGTACCCCGGTTGTGATAGTAAAAAGGCATAGGCTCTTGTTCGTTTGCCTGGCGGATAATGTTGCGGGCGGCTGCTTCACCTTGTTGAGTGGCAACAGGGGCAAGCATTGGCAGTGAATGTCCATCTTGCTCCATAAAGGCCAGGTCACCAATTACATAGACTTCGGGATGGTCAGGAGTTTGAAGCGTTGGAAGAACCCGTATCTGCCCATTCCGCATTGTTGGAAGTTCTGCATTGATAGACTCACCTCGCACGCCAGCTGTCCAAATCACAGTTTCAAGAGGGATCGTTGTCTCATCCTTTAATTTCACATACTCAGGTGTGATTTGGCTTACTATCGCTCGCAGATGTATTTCCAATCCCATCTTCTTCAGCCGTTTTACGGCATATGTTCCAAGACGCTCAGGAAAGGGTGCGAGCAGACGGTCACTTGCTTCCAGCAACAGGACATGCATCTCCCCAGGGTCTATGGCCTTATAGTCCTTTACCAGTGGACCACGAATCAGTTCGGCAAGAGCGCCAGCTAATTCCACTCCGGTCGGCCCGCCTCCAACAATGGCAAAGGTCAGCATTCGTCGCCGCCGCTCAGGGTCGGTTTCACACAATGCCCGTTCAAAACAAAACAGGATATGGTTGCGCAGGGCGATTGCCTGTTCCAGCGTCTTCAGTTGGAAAGTATACTCGTCTGCGCCTGTCACTCCAAAGAAGTGGGGGGTGCTACCGATGGCCATGACAAGAAAGTCGTAAGGGAAAACGTGATCCGTGGTTTTGACCTGTTTGGCAACAAGGTCTATCTCTGTAACTACATTCATTAGAAAACGGATATTTTGCTGCCTGCGTAAAATACTTCTCACTGGATAAACAATATCCTCCGGTTCAAGCTCCCCTGCCGCGACTTGATAGAGCAGTGGGAAAAAAGTATGGTAATTGTGCTTATCCAAAAGAAGAACGTCGGTCTGTGATTGTGATAAGGTTCGGGCAGCCCATAGGCCTGCAAATCCAGCTCCGACGATGACCACGCGGGGGCGATCAGGAAATATCATTTCTCTGCTTCCTGCGAATTGCGTGCTTCCAAATACAGCATCAGCGCAATGGCATTGTTATGTTCGGTATCCCGGGAGCTGTACAATAAAGTCACATCAGCATGTTTGGCGGACTCCAGGATGGGTTTTCATACGTTAGGATTGCCATCCAATTCAGCCTGATAACGCTTCTGAAATTCTCTCCACTTAAGAGGGTCGTGTTCAAACCAGCGCCGCAAATTGTTACTGGGTGCAACGTCTTTCAGCCAGGCCTGCATGATCAGATCCTCCTTTTTCATTCCGCGCGGCCATAACCGTTCAACCAAAAAGCGAACCCCATCGCTTCTCTCAGCTGCCTCATAAAAACGCTTTACCTTCGGCATAGTTACTCCCTGGAATTCACAATGGGCCCTTTCTCCACGACGCTCTTTAGCAGACACTTAAAATAGACCAAACCACCGTCGTCCTCCCGACACAGTACCTGTCTCTCCCCTGATCTACAAAGGGAAATCAATGCTTCACTATAAAATAGAACCGTCCCCTTTTTATTTTTACTTTTCTATCGCCTCTGCTCTGATCAGTGACTGTGATCGTGATTATGTTCATCGGCGTCGTTTGCCTCTTAGTCATGCTCCGTCTCCGGGCCGGCCTTTCTGTCTATGGCCTTGTATTGTTCCGGGGTCATATTGGGCAGCTTTTGCAAAAAGGCCACCATGGCCCAGATCTTTTCGTCGCTATGGGTGACGCCCCAGGCTGGCATGGCAGTCATGCGGATGCCGTTTTTGATGATCCAGAAGAACTCTGCAGGATCCACATCCATTGCCTTCAGGCGGCCAAAGTTCGGTGCCTTCGGATTGAGGCCCTTACTGATCTCCGAGTCTTGCAGACCGGGCGCCTGGTGGCACCCAACGCACATTTCCCGATAATGCTTGAATCCCTCCGTGACGACCTTAGGGTTGTCCAGGTCAGAAGGGACCTTAATCCCCTGCTTGCGAACATCAATGGAGTGTTCGCGGGTGGTGATGATCGCCCACTTCACCAGAGGGCCGTCTTCCCAACGGGCGGAAACATCGAATACCCCGGAATATATGAAGATTAGACTTCCCAGAAGGGTGGCCAGAACCACAAAAAACAAGGTGTACATCACTGTTTTGGCTGTTTCCATGAACGTCCTCTTCGTTGCTGAGTTTGAACAATCTCCTATCCGACCGACGATGATAAGGAAAAAACATGGTTCAGGTAAAACCATTGGAGATTCAGAATAGGGATTTGCTTTTCTTGAGGATAAGGTAACAGGATAAGATTCTGCTGTCAACTGGAATTAGGGAAATCTTAAGGGAGGATGTCTGATTGCCCTCGCATTTTATACGTTGGAGCGGTTTTACTTCAAAGACACGACGGATTAATCGAGCCCATTCTGATCATCCCAGTTTTCCATTCTCTCTTTCCCTGTGTGAGCTGCAATAGATACCATAATAATATTCGAGGCTTTCATAAGGAGATGGGACACGAGCTGCGAGCAGCTCCATCTATCTCTCTGACCTTCTCTGCGGAGTCTTACTTCCACAATACCGGGTATGCCAATTGAAAAATCTCAAAAAGTCCTGCCCACCAGGTGTGCCAAAAAAAAAGTGTGTTCACCTCCGTTCCCGGTGAAATAAAAGTCAGTTCAAAATAGGAAAATTTGACCCATACCCGCCGCTGACGGCCCTTCAAAAACCTCTAAAACCCCTAAAAATCGTCTTGACACCTTAGATTTTGCGGAGTATTATTGGACTTAGTTCTTCGATTGTCCTATTGATATATCAAATAAACGGATGCGCACATTGCCTGGAAATGCACACAAAAGATGCCATTGCACTCGGTGAAGATCAGCATAAATGTTAGCTTTAGTTAAATGTCCGATTGTGAAAACTGACACTAAAAATTCTTTTCAATCAACAATATTAAAGCGGGGGATACTATGAGCGATCATAAAGTAAAAATAAGCGATATTAAAAATGTTACACATAATGTAAGATCATTAAAATTTGAGAAGCCAAAAGGCTTTATTTTTACTCCCGGACAAGCCGCTGATGTTTCTATAAACAAACCGAACTACGTTAATGAAAAACGACCATTCACTTTTACTAGCTTAAATGAGTGGAATTATCTTGAATTCACAATCAAAATTTATAATGATCATAATGGCGTTACTAAAGAGATTGGTAATCTTAAAACCGGTGATGAGCTGATTATCAGCGATCCCTGGGGTTTAATCAATTACAAAGGTGAGGGCGTATTCATAGCGGGCGGCGCGGGAGTAACTCCATTTATCGCCATCTTAAGAGACCTTAAGTCCAGGAATAAAGTTGAAAATAATAAACTGATTTTTGCAAATAATACTGAAGCTGATATTATCCTTAAAGATGAATTTGAAATAATGTTAGGCAACAATTTTATAAATATTCTATCACACGAAAAATCAGAGAAATATTCTAAAGGATTTATCAATGAAGAATT
>JADLDG010000085.1 GCA_020846775.1 Nitrospirota bacterium | reverse complement strand
GCCCAGTTTGCTGATTTCCTCTTTGTCATATTCAGCTCCTTACATATCCTGATGATATGGGTATCGAGTGGATAGACAAGGGCCGATGGAGGGATCTGCTTCCACAGTCCAAAGTCAATACCGTCTGATGGACGCACCATCCATCTCAGATACATGTTAAGGCGTTTACATGGGCCGCCGTTTTCTGGCGATGGAATTAACTGAAGTAACCCCCGTGGAGTTATTGATTTACCATATATTGGTGTTGTGTCTATATCTTTTAGATGTCCTGCAAACATGCCAAGTGCTTTTCTTAAAGTGGTTTGATCATTATAGCAAGAGTTAAAGAGGGCGCCTATGGTATTGTGTTTTCTAATAACCTCTCTTAATATGAATATAAATGCCGCTATGTCTGCTCCTTTGCACATGCGATAGTAAAGGCCTTCGAAGCGTTTTATTTCGTTATGAGGTTCAAAGTTGATTACATATTCATAAAGACTACCATCAGCAAAAGAGAGAATCTTGTTAATCACGGGCTTGAATAAACCAATCCGTCCAAAGGCAAGTGAAGAGGCAATAAACCCTGCAAGTTCGATATCCGCAGGGTCATCATAAAGGTGAGGGAATTCGATAGGATCATTTTTGATGTGTGTTTCGAGGCGGGGAGTATCGCAGAGATTGTCCAGGACTTCTTTGAGACGGATCATCTGAGTTAACACTCACCTTCTAAAAGCGACTCGTCGTCTCTCTCCTCAGGAACAGATACCATGAAGAGTTTTTTCACGTGACTACTCTGGCAGAACTCGCAGGATATAGGGGAATCCGGATTTCTAACTATCCCTTCGAACAATACCCCGCAATCCTCGCATCGGAACTGATATGTTTGCATTTCATGTCTCCTTTCCAGTTAGATTATTCTAACACTATGCGGAAGGGTGAGTCAATTCTGACGGGCGAGCATGGGGTCTATATGATCGAGCTATATCACTGTTGTATTATATATAAAATCATGTATAAAGGCAGTGAGAAATGAATAGATTCACCGGGCAAACATGTGTCGGGGTGATAAGGAGAGTTTTCCAAAAGGTTGCTTTTTTGCCTGGAAGTCTTTAATATTTAAGGCGATTCAAAGGGAGATGACTTTATAAAATAGCTAATGAAAAAAGAGACAATGTTGGCACTTGACTAAGAAAGGAGTGGCTTACTATCCATGAAGGCATCAATATTCACTGAATTTGGCGGGCCGGAAAAGCTGCACTATGAAGATGTTCCTGTACCTTCAATCGGTCGCGATGAAGTTCTGGTCCGTGTCAGGGCATGTGGTCTTAATCATCTCGATATATGGGTTAGGCAGGGGATACCAGCGTACAAGCTGACTTTGCCTCATATATCAGGTTGTGATATAGCGGGTGTTGTAGAATGTGTTGGAGATGATGTTGATAAAGGACGTATAAAGCCAGGTGACAGGGTTATTATAGCCCCGGGTCTTAGTTGTTTTAAGTGTTCATACTGTCTTTCCGGCATGGACAATCTTTGTGAAACCTTTCGGATCATTGGTGGTCAGGTGGACGGGGGATATGCTGAGTATGCGAAGGCCCCTGCTATAAATATTATCCCAATTCCTGATGGTATATCATTTGAAGAGGCTGCGGCCTTTCCTCTGACATTCGTCACATCATGGCATATGCTGATAACAAGGGCTGGGCTTGCACCGGGAGAGGATGTACTGATAATCGGTGCTGGAAGTGGTATAGGTTCAGTTGCTGTTCAGATAGCTAAACTTGCCGGTGCCCGCGTTATTGCTACTGCAGGAAGTGATGAAAAGCTTGAACTTGCGAAAAAGCTCGGTGCAGATGAGGTCATCAATCACTCGCGGGATGACTTTTCTCACAGGGTAAAGGAGATTACCTATGGCAGGGGAGTGGATGTCGTGTATGAGCATGCAGGTCCTGCAACGTGGGATAAGAGCATCGCATCGCTTGCAAAAAATGGCAGGCTTGTTACATGTGGTGCGACAACAGGCCCGGAAGTCAAGATTGACCTCAGATTTATTTTCATGCGTCAGCAGACGATTATGGGCTCTGTAATGGGGACTCGCCGTGATTTACTTACGGTTACAAATCTTGTTGGTCAGAAGAAACTGAAACCGGTTATTGATTCTTCTTATCCCTTATCAGAGGCCAGGATGGCCCAGGAGCGTATGCTTAACAGGGAAAACTTCGGCAAGATAATCCTTATTCCGTGAGTGTCATGAAAATATTGAAGGTTTTCACTCAAAAAAAGTCTTTCAAATCCCCCCTTACCCCCCTTTTCTAAAGGGGGGTAACCTGATTTCTCCCTTGAAAGACGGGGGTACCTGATTTCCCCCTTTGAAAAAGGGGGAGTAAGGGGGATTAATTGCATGCTCCTTTGTAAGCCCCTGCTCATAGACATAGCAGCCTCATTTTATTTGACATCAATATCCACCTCTGCTAACATTTCGTTAACTTTTGGAACATTAGCCATGGAAGAACGTATAATTCTTAATTGCATAAGTGACGGTGTCCTGACCATTGACCTTGATGGCAGGATAAATTATGTAAACAAGGCAATGCAGGAACTTCTCGGTTATCCGGACACTGAAATGATCGGCAAACGATGTGAGAATTTTATCAGAAGCAATATATGCGCTACTGAAGATTGCGCTCTGCGCCGCACACTTGCCAGGAGAGAAAGACTATCAAATTATGAGAGCTTCATAGAGAATAGAGAAGGCCGCCGAATACCTGTAAACATCAATACTGATTTACTTTTTGATGAGGCAGGGAGCCTGATTGGGATCGTTGAAGTTTTCAGGGATATTTCCCAGATAAAAGAATTGAAAGAGAGACTCGCGAATGTATATCGCTTCGATAATATTGTTACTAAAAACAAGCGGATGAAAGAGATTATGG
>JADLDG010000084.1 GCA_020846775.1 Nitrospirota bacterium | reverse complement strand
CACCGCGTGTGCGTCCCACGGCATCAATCTCATCTACAAAGATAATACTTGGCTGAGACTCCTTTGCCTTTTTGAACATGTCCCTGACGCGTGAGGCGCCAACCCCAACAAACATCTCAATAAATTCTGAGGCGCTGATGCTGTAAAAAGAAACCCCGGCCTCTCCTGTGAGGTAAGATGCTAAAAGTGGACCCCAAAGTAATGTATTATACACAACGGAGGAGTCACATGGAAACGGTTCCCAATGGGAGGTACACAAAGGATTTTCGATAGGAATCGGTGAAGTTGGTTATAGAGGGAGGCTTATCAGTACCTGAAGCTGGGCGTAAGTTATCATTACCACTTCCACACTAAACACAATGTGACATTTTGAAATGGTAACATCACTATTGACAGTAAAATCTCATCCTGCTACTTTAACCTTAGAATAGTAAAATCCTATTACGACAGAGCGAAAGAATAAGAGATGATATATGATAAAGAGAAATGGATATATGAAAATGATCAGGACAACCAAATAAGATATGTCTTGGGTACTAAAGGAACAGAACCACTGCTCTGTTTGGGTATTAATCCAAGTACCGCCAAACCTGACGACCTCGATAACACTCTTAAATCTGTTGAAAGATTAGCTATTAGTAATGATTTTGATAGTTGGATAATGATGAATGTTTATCCGCAAAGAGCCACTGACCCAAACAATATACATCCTGAAATAGACAATGAAATTCACATAAAGAACCTTGCTTTCATAGAAAGAATTATTTCAGGATACAAAACAATAATTTGGGCTGCCTGGGGAACATTAATCGAGAAAAGACCTTTTCTTATAAAGTGCTTGACAGACATTTGTAACTTATCAATTAAGTATGACTGTAAATGGGTGTCAATCGGAAAAGAATCAAAATCAGGACATCCTCACCACCCGTTATATTTGAATGCAAATGAAAAACCAATAGTTTTTAATATTCACCAATACTTAGAGAAAATACATCCATGACGCACAATGCTTACATACCACAACCTTTTATTGACGAGAGGCCGACGGAATACGCTGACCGCGTGGGGCGATGGTATGTGGAATCAGCGACAGACGTGCACAAGAAAAAGTACGGACAATATCTGACGCCTGTGGCAATAGCGGATTTTATGGCCAGCTTGGTGGTCTTCAATGGAGATGACGTTCGGATCATAGACCCGGGTGTGGGTACCGGCGTACTTGCCTGCGCCTTGTGCGAAAAGCTTTCTAACCAGCCAAAGAAGCCCATGAACATTGTTCTGGTTGCTTATGAAATGGACCACGCACTTATTCCGGCAACCCATGGTTGTCTCGATTATTTGAAGAAATGGTTAGAAGATCGAAAAATAACTTTTACTTATACAATTGAAGCTAATGACTTTGTCCAGGCCAATGCACGTGCATTAGATGATTTGCAAACAACCTTTGCCCAGTTCATCAGCCTTGAAGAACCATTTGATGTAGTTATCTCCAATCCACCCTATTTCAAGATACCCAAGGACGACCCACGCGCCCGCATTGCTGCATCGGTGGTGCATGGGCAACCAAATATCTATGCATTGTTCATGGCGGTATCTGCAGCCCTGCTGAAGGCAGACGGAGAGCTGGTGTTTATAACTCCAAGAAGCTATACCGCTGGTCCTTATTTCAGACTTTTCCGGGAAAAGTTTTTTGCACTCGTCCGACCAGAAGTCTTTCATATTTTCGGCTCAAGGATTGAGACGTTCAGCAGAGACGAGATTCTTCAGGAACATCTTATAATAAAAGCCAGAAGACTGACACAGAAACAAAAGGAGAAAGACGCCGCCAAGGTCGTTATATCATCCAGTAGAGGCACGGATGATCTCGCTACTCCCATCAAGAGGGTTGTGCAGCTTGATAATGTTCTTCTTCCTCTATGCAAAAATCATATTGTACACATTCCTGTTTCGGATGAAGACGAAACGATTGCAGAACTGGTCGCTTCATGGAAGGGAAGCCTCCATAACTATGGGATGGAGATATCAACCGGGCCGGTTGTGCCGTTCCGCTCTGTTCGTTTCCTTGCTGAGAAGGACACGGGGGCGGAAACGTACGCGCCACTCTTGTGGATGCAGAACGTAAAACCCATGTCCGCCCAATGGCCGGTTGAAACCAGAAAGCAGCAGTATATCATGGTAACTGCTGATTCTTTGTCGCTCTTGGTGCCGGATCGCAATTACGTTCTCATGCGCCGGTTCAGCCCCAAAGAGGAGCGCCGCCGTCTGGTTGCTGCCCCACTGCTTGCGGACACTCTGGGGGCACACATGCTCGGTCTTGAAAACCACCTGAACTATATTTACAGGCCCAAAGGGGAGTTAACACCGGAAGAAGCATACGGTCTTGCTGCATTTTACAATTGCAGAATTATTGATATCTATTTTAGAACGTTTAATGGGAACACGCAGATTAGTGCTACGGAGCTACGAAACATGCCGATCCCTCCTCTTGAAATAATCAGAGAAGCCGGCAGGATGATTATGAAGAATCACCTGTCTTCCGAGAATGCGGAAGATTTGATGGTAAGCCTTCTGGAACCACCCCAGGAATTCGTCATGAAGGGGGTGGTCAATGGGTAAAATTGAAGAGGCTCGAGATATCCTGAAAATGCTAGGCCTGCCGGCAGAGCAGCAAAACGAGATATCGGCCCTTACCCTTCTGGCCCTCTGCGGTTTGAAAGAAAAAGATTCATGGAAAAAAGCGAAACGCCAGACTCTCACGGTAACAAAGGGCATTATGCAATTCGTTGCCAGGCATTACAGCAGAAACTATGCCCCTAACACCAGAGAGACCTTTCGTCGCCAGGTACTCCATCAGTTCGTTCAGGCAGGGATTGCTGAATACAATCCCGATGACTCTTCGCTCCCAACAAACAGCCCTCGTTCGCACTATGCAATCGCAGAACCAGCTCTGACTGCGATCAGGTCATACGGAACATCAATGTGGAAACATGAGTCAACAAAGCTCGTATCAGAACAGGGCAGTCTTGTTGCAATGTATAATAAAAAACGCTCAAAGACAATGGTGCCGGTAAAGCTCGCTGATGGGACTGTACTAAAATTATCCCCGGGAAAACATAATGATGTACAGGCAGCCGTTATTGAGCAGTTTGCCCCAAGGTTTGCACCTGGGTCTGTCGTCCTCTATATGGGCGATACCTCCCGAAAGAATCTTATCCTTGATAAACAGAACTTGGGCGACCTTGGTATTTCACTGAGTGATCATGGCAAACTTCCCGATGTCGTTCTTTTTGATTCAAAGAAAAAATGGTTGTTTCTAATTGAAGCCGTCACGTCCCATGGTCCGATGACTCCGAAACGGACTGTTGAACTCAGCAGCATGTTCACCAAGGCCGATATCGGACTGATATACGTCAGTGCATTCCCGGATTTTTCGGAATTTAATAAACACGTGAGGAAGATTGCATGGGATACGGAAGTGTGGATTGTTGAATTTCCTGAACATATGATTCATTACAACGGAGATAAATTCCTCGGCCCGCGATAGTCTCCCATTTTCAGTGCTATGGCCTGTACCGTTCCTATTGCAGGCGGAAAGAAAAAGAAATAAATCTGATTTTGATTTTTGAGAAGCTCCTGTATAATGCTGGCCGTGGAGCATAAAATCTTTACTGACAATGGTATATTATTTTATAGATGAATCTGGTAGTGGTTTCAGTTCAGAAGGCATTGCTATTTTATGTTGTGTTGTTATTGATAATCTGGAAGAAGCTCGTTCAAAAATTACTGAATTGAGGGAAAACATTCTTCACGATCCCCGTTTTGAAAGAATTTTAGGTAATTTCCCCAGTGTTGGTTTTCATTATACTAGTGACCACATTGAAATCAAAAATAAGTTCATAGAACTTTTGAAGATACTGACATTTCAGGCTTATATTTGTTTTGATCCATCGGTTACATGCCGATCTTTTAACGAAACTTATGATCGACTTTTTGACCGTCTTATTATCGATCGGCTTCGTGACCATAAAATGAACGAAATAAATATATGCTTTGAAGAACATAATAATAATGCGGATAGAATTTTGACACTAAGAGCTATAATTAAATCTAAGATTGTTCAAATAGATCGGTCTGAAAGAAAAGTCTTTGAAGGTTCATATTTTGTTCGGTCTGCTGGTAAAGATGAGCCTTGCTTATCTATGGCAGATTATATTTGTGGGATTTTTGGTGCACACTTTAAAGATTTAGATAATGAAAAAGAGGCAGGGATGGAAAGCCTTTCTGAAAGGAATTTTGAGGATTTAAGAAATAAGATTCGATGTATTCATGACATTAAGAATAATTTATTTTACTCTCGCAGGAACCCTTTCCCTTGAAAATTCTTGACAAAAAATGTAAAATCTATAGTTATATGCCGGGTGGATAATGTTAGGGCGCGAGTTCGCGTTCGGTTTAAGAGTCAATTACAATCTACCTTATCACACCCGGCTTTTTACATACTTAAAATATAGTGTTCAAATGAAAAAAATAAAGTTCTCAAAAATCCGTGATGTTAATGACTTAGCAAGATCATTTGGCTGTAGCAAAGACGATTTCAAAATCATTGAATCACCTTCTGAGGCTGTCTCACACTATAGCCGAATGCTAATACCTAAAAAAAATAGAAAGAATGCTGGAAGTTATCGTGTTGTTTATAAGGTTTTAAATCCTAAGCTTAGATTATTACAAAAAAATATTTCTACTGCCTTAGAATATGCATGTTTCTTCCCTGAGTACGTTCAGGGGTTTGTTCGGGGAAGGTCTATAGCTACAAACGCAAGGCATCATTTGGCAAAGAAATGTATACTGAATTTGGATATTAAAGATTTCTTTGAGTCAATTTCTCAGGACAGGGTCATAAGGGTCTTTGAACATATAGGTTGTAACTCAGAGATTGCGTCCATTTTGGCAAAAGTTTGTACTATAAATGGCTACTTACCACAAGGTACTAGCTCAAGTCCGATAATTGCTAATTTGGTTTGTAAGGATATGGATGAGGAACTAAACAGCCTTGCTATGAGTTATTCTATAAATTATAGTCGTTATGCGGATGACATTACCTTTTCAGGTGATGCATGTCCACAACGTGAAGAGATTGAAGTAATACTTGGAAGAAACAATTTTAGAATGAATAATGAGAAGTTCGTTATGATGAAGCGTGGACAAAATCAATACGTCACAGGGTTAACTGTTTTTGACGCAGAGTCACCGAGAGTTCCTCGAAAGATTAAAAAACAATTGCGCCTAATTCTTTATTATTCAAAAAAATATGGTATAGAGGATCATCTTGAAAGAATATTCGCTGACAAAGTAGGTTGCCCGTATAAAAAAGAATTTGAAAAGAGGAAAATTGAAGGTTGGATTGGTTTTTTATGCTCAGTTGAGCCTCCTTTGGGTTATAAGTTAAAAGAACAATGGCTTGAAATAGTAAAATAGATGTTTGTGAGATTTCGTGGACATTGTACTTAATTCTTTCTGCAATTCCGCAATTAGTGCGGTGTTATCAGAATTCGATAAGAGCATCCACAGGGTCGTGCAAAAAAATGACAGCCCTTATGCAAAGATCAGGATGATCGGGCTGTTGACTTGAGAAAGGAAGATGATGAATGTTTTATTCTTTCGACCCCTGAATTATCCTCTCCACATCGGCCCTATCAAGGATTTCTTCCTTTATCAGTGCTTCTGCAAGGGCATCAAGCGCATCTCTTTTTCCACTCAATATCTCAGTGGCCTTTGATTCCGCATCAATTATCATCTTCTGAATCTCCTGGTCCATGACCCAGGCCATCTCCTAGCTGTAGCGTTTAGGAAGTGACAGTTCCCTGCCAAGGAACGGATGTTCTTCTCCACGGCCGAGATTTACAGGACCGACCTTGTCACTCATGCCCCATTGCGCAACCATCTTCTCAGCCAGTGATGTTGCCTCCTTCAGGTCATTCTGAGCGCCGCTGCTAACGTCGTCAAAGACCAGCCTTTCTGCGACCCTTCCGGCGAGGGCTACACTCAATCTGTTCATGAGATAGGTTCGCGGATAATAATGTCTGTCTTCCTCAGGAAGGAGTTGTGTGACCCCCATTGCCATGCCTCGCGGGATAATGCT
>JADLDG010000083.1 GCA_020846775.1 Nitrospirota bacterium | reverse complement strand
CCTGGAGCGGGAAACGGGATTTGAACCCGCGACCCTCGCCTTGGCAATTCTTAACAACCGTTTTTTAAAAGGGCTTTAAGTTCATCCGGTTTCCCCGTTTTGTTTTATTTAACCAGATGTTAAGCGTCTCGATAGTTTCGACTTATTCCTATGAATTCTGTGGATTAAATAAAATTATATCACGAATCTATCACAGGAAAAATCCTGAATTCATAGGCCATGACCATCGCCTTTTCAGCAACAAGACACTCTATGCTTTTTGATAGAGCGGCTGTTAACCGCTTGGTCGTAGGTTAGAACCACCACACTCACAGACTCTCTGAGGGAGTCATAAGATTATTTATCAACCGTGACCTGTTTGGTAACCAGATAACCTGTTTATGAACAAACCTGAAGGTCTGTAGGAAATAATAAAATTATAAGGTTTTATAAAGAAGAGTATTGACTGAGGGCCGTATCAAGAGCCATCAAATGCATGCCAACTCGTTCTTTCAGTGAGAATTGATGCGGTGATTCCATAGTAAGACAGTGTCTTGTGCTATTCAAATAAAGGTAGAGGGGAAGTGGTAGATTATCTCTCCTTATCCTGAATATCTTTTCGGTCTTCTGCGGGCAGATTATCCCTCCGCAGTTTGGGAACCCGTCTATATGTTCTCTTAAATCGATGGAATATCTTTGAGATATTTTCTGTATAATCATCTCTGCAAGATGGTTTTCTCCTTTTCTTGCGATTTCATAGAGATAAAAACCTTCTCCGTCTATATCCTCATGGAAATCCAGATAGAGATCAAAACACATCCCCCTTAAAACACTTTCCACTATTGATACCTCCTCTGGCGGGTCGTTGCTCCCGAATCTGCGATTTAAGTCTACCCCCATTATATTTTCTCTGGTACCTCTTTCATATCCCGTCGGATTGGTGCATGGAAATAGAGTAAATTGAAAATCCTCTTTCCATTTTCTAATGCCTCCATTCGACGTATCCAGGTCTCCTTCGAGAAAACATAATAGGGCCTCTACCCCTGCTGGTTCATCACCATGTATACCGGCTGAAAGCGCAACCCGTCTATCTCCCTTACCATAAGAGAGCATATAAATAGGATACTCATTCTTTAGTGTTCCTATCATAACCGTTTGTACATCATCAATATTCTTCAGCCTTTTTATAAGAGACTTATAAATCAAGCCTGTTTTCTTGCTATGATGCATATAAAACCAGCTCCATCCAGAAGTCTGTTCTGTACTGTCTCCCCCTCATGATTTTCAGAGGGTCGTCTTAAGAGTGTCGATGAAAATCCCACGGCAATCATGTCAATCTTTTTTATCATGTCAATTACCTCGGCCGGGCTATAGAGTCTGGCGTATCTATACAACTGATGGCCTTCTGCTTTTTTCCTTGAATAAAGCAATCCCCAGGTGCTTTCCCTGTTGATTATTCCTATTATCAATCCTCCACCTGGTTTAAGGACTCTCTTGGCCTCACAGAGGGCTTTTTCGGGATCATCCAAAAAACATAGGCTAAACAGGATGAATACCCCTCCAAAGCTGTTGTCTTTGTATGGAAGGTCTTCACCTCTCCCCAGTTTTACTTTAACCCCTCTCGCTTTCGCCTTCTCAAGCAGAGCTGGAGATGGGTCTACTCCATACTCTGCGCCTAATGCCTCTGCAAACCTCCCGGAGCCGACACCGACCTCAAGAAATGGAGGCTTGAGGCCACTTATCAATATACTGACAGCTTTGACCTCAGAATCAAATAATGCCTTTCCTTCAGGGCTTTCAAACCACCTATCATAATCCTCCGCATAAAGGTCAAAGGCCCTGACCGCGTCACTTATATTATCCACGATTTTTTGCCTTAACAATAACACCGACAAAATGCCTGACTGTCTGCCTGAGAATTTTAAAATACAAGAACCTTTTTTGAAGAAATCGAGAGCTCGGTTAACTCCTCCAGAGTACTCTTCCTGCACCCTTCGATGAGATCCTCCTCTCTGATTCCCCTTGCATCCATGCAGGTGACACAGAGCAGTACCTTACCACGCCGGATTATTGGTTTTAGCATCCGTTCTATATTATAAAAACCGTCAGGCGTCTTCTGTCCGCTCTTGCCGCATACAACCGCATCCCCCATGAGGAAGATAATGACCTCTTCCTCCCTTTTATTGAGACTATTGGCAAGTCTCAGCGCATTGTACGCCTTTTCACTGCCATATGGCGGGTCATTGATTATGATGGTTATTTCAGGCATTTTTCTCTTCCTTCCTTTTCATATGTTCTTTAAGCATACACCGGTCCATGACAACCATTAATCCCGCTTTCCTCGCCTTCTGGGCAGCCTCTTCGTTTACTATGCCTTCCTGCATCCAGACCGCCTTTACCCCTTTTCTGATGGCCGATTCGACAATCGGCATAGTATCCTGAGATTTCCTGAAGATGTCCACCACATCGATATCTCCGGGGAAAGATTCCAAGTCCGGATAGCACTTCTCCCCAAGGACCTCTGTAATAGTGGGATTTACCGGAATGATATCGTACCCCTGGCTCTTTAGATAGTTCGCTACAGTCAGACTGGGACGCCCAAGTTTGTTTGAGATGCCGACCACAGCAATGGTCTTGGCTGTCTTTAAAATCCGTTCTATATCTTCACTCATGAGTGCCCTCCCTCATTAAATCAATTGTTTCGAAATTATGAAATTGATATATAAAAATAAGCTTTATTTGCCTTTTGATGCCACCTTTGAGAGCATCCCCTTTTCCCTGAGCTGTTCCATCATGACCTCCCGCATAAGTTTGCATGCCTGGACTACCTTTGGGTTTGATATCCTGTAGTGTATACTCACCCCCTCCCTGCGGGATTTCAGTATCCCCTTGGACTTCATCATAGAAAGATGCTGGGAGAGGTTAGCCATCCTGATGTCCATTATTTCAGCAATCTCACCGACGGTAAGTTCCTTTTCACCAAGAATGTTGATAATCTCCAGTCTCTTTGCGTTTGCCATAATCTGGCAGATACTGGCATGCAGTTCAAAAATCTCCTTGTCCATCCTTAAAATTCCTCTTATTTATATGTCTGCCCAAGATATACTAAAACCATTCAAACAACCAGAACTTTTCGAAGGCAACCTTTCCGAGGTGGAGGGTACGGTTTGGTCCGCGTATTTTAACCTGTGGTACAGGCTCTGCAAAGAAATTACCCCTGCCGAAGCCTGCCTTTCCATCTCCCGTTTCGATAAAACACTCCCCATGACCCTCAAAAACCGCCGGCTTCCCTTTGCCTGTGATCGCATGGATAATATTATTTGCCACCACCTCTGCCTCTCCATGCGCAAACACACCTGCTTTGGGAAGTGGTTTACCCATCGGGAGCATGATCCCTGTAACATCTCCTACTGTATAAACACCTGGAAAACGGGTTTCCAGAGTTCCCCGATCGACAGGTATCCATCCGCTTGCATTTGTTAGTCCAGCTTCCTGCACCACCTTGGGCGCCTGATGGGGTGGAATGTAGATCAGCAGATCATAGTCCGTTGTGATACCGTTGGTGAAACGTATCTGCCTGGCTGTCGTATCAACCCCGGTTACAGTCTGTTCAGGGTGAAAATGAATATCTTTTTCTTCCACCATCTGACGTACCTGTCTTGAGACCTCCGGCCCTGCAACACCCATAGGGCCTGGTTCCGGGGTATAGAGATCAATCTGTATATCCTGACGTATCTTGCGTTTACGGCAGTCATATTCGATCAGCATTGCGGCCTCATAAGGTGCAGCCGGACATTTAAAAGGAATGCTGCTCACCAGTATGACAATGCGGCCTTTGCGGATTTCAAGTCGTGCGTCACGCAAGGCTTCGGCCCCTTCTAATGTATAAAAGGTATATCCCCCCTCGACTAATCCGGGTATTTTATGGGGAATAAGTTCCGCTCCAAGTGCAATAATCAGATAGTCTCCCTTAATCTCCCTGCCGTTGACCTGGATAGTCCTGTTCTCAGGGTCTATTTGCTGAATATCCCCTGTAACAATCTCGACCCCTTTCTTACCCAGTTCTGTAAGGGGCCGGGAAATTTGCTCTGCTGTCCTAAGGCCGGTCATCAACCAGAGAAAGGACGGGGTAAATATATACATGGGGTTCCTTTCCACGAGTATGATGCGGTATTCACTGGGAAGTTTCTTGCGCAACCGGCTTGCCGACACAATCCCGCCGATTCCTCCTCCCAGTATTAATATGGTCTTAGATACTGCCATATCTATCCCCCTGTCTTCCCTGAAGTAATTCTTACAACTTATTGATGTTAAGTTATTTTATAATTAAATAATTAAGAAATTATGCAATTATGAATTAATATATATCTGATTTGGCTACTGGTGTCAATATCTTCTGAACGCCCCAAAAAGCCACTCACAGATTTAGGCCTTGCACCGCTAACCTGAGCCCCGCCTCCTTTATTTCTCAACCCACCTACCATCAGAAAAGTAAAAAAACCTTGGGGCACGCACAACCCTTGCACTGACGAGCCTGCGGTTTTCCTCCTGCGGCCCATATGAACCAGCAGATCGTGGCGCTGTGATTACTTCAATTACGGCTACCAGTAGCGGTTGTTTTTTGTTTGAATCGAATTTTGGCAATGCAGCATTAATTTCTCCCTTGGTGACAACATTAGCAAGTCCGAGAGTCGTTGACCCATATGTTCCACAGAGGCTCATGTCAACCTGTCCCACAGGAGGCTGGCGTTGTGCAACCAGGAGGGCATAACTTGCCCCCACACGGGTACTGATGAAAACATCTTGAGATACTATTATTGCCCGGTCATCTCCCTTCAACGATTCTATTTCCAATATCTTCTTTGTCAGCGATTCCTTTGTTTCCTGCGTATT
>JADLDG010000082.1 GCA_020846775.1 Nitrospirota bacterium | reverse complement strand
AATGGTCATGGAAATCAGCCCGCTTCCCCATCCAAGGCGGAAGAGGTAGCCACCTTTTGCCTTTTCTAAGATCTGTTCATATATTGCCCTTATATGTTCACCTCCACTAACGCCAGTAAGAAATTCCCTACATTCTTCTGTAAGCGCCTTAGTGTAAAAATTATTACATGCCTGAAGAAGGGCTTGCACGGTGATGTTCTTATGCAAGCTATCTATTCCACTCCGCTGATGGTGCAACACCTTACTGTCAATCTGGATTTCGAGGTCGAAGGATACTGTTTTGTTCAGGAGACTGCCATAAGTAACTTCAGTTAATATCTGAATTGATGTCGGATTCAGATGGCCATCTTTTTTGTTGTAATTTATGACCTCTGCAAAATAAGTTGAACCTTCCGGAAGAAAGGTATCCTTCACTTTAATGGCCCTGAACGGGTCTTTATCTATGGCAAATCTTGGAAAGCTTCCTTCTTTTCCGGGGATAATTGCCCTTAATAATTCTCCTTCAACTAATTCGGCCCTCCTTTTTTCTTTCAGAAACTGTGCCCCACTCTTAAGGAGATTCAGATATGCAGTCCTAACAGCCCCTTTTATCGAGGAACCAGGAAGATATGGACTTATGCCGGTCCTAATGAATGGAACCACGGGCAACTGGTTTTCAGGAGAATTAAATTTGCTATCATAGATCTCTCTTACCTCCCCACTGACATCCACAGCCCATTCTGCATATTTTGCTGTATCAATATTGTCCTTCACAAATCGTCTCAATGATGTCAGGACTGACTTATGTGCGTAATCCCTGCCCGTAAGGTTTTTGAACTCTTTGAGTCTTTCTGGAGGCAGTGCTGACAGCCACTCTTCAAGGTTGATTCTGTAAAACTTGTCTTTTATCACATATTCAAGAGGCTCCAGGGTAGAACCATCCCCTATGTGAATGGGTGTTAATATCTCAGTCCTTACTTTAACAGTCTCCTGCCTTACAGGGTTGTTCATGTAACCCTCACCTTCAGAGGAAGGGCAATCCCGTAATGGACCACCCCCTCTTTCTTATGGACATTCTTTATAATGCCGCCATAAAAAGGTCTGTCGTTATCTGTCTGAAAAACAGAGCCAGGATTCAGCATAAGTATAGGCATCTTATATGGTCCACCGTCTATACCTGCCGCCCAATGACCACCAATCTTGCCAAACTTTATAGCCATATCATAAAACCCATCCCTGAAATCACCCTCCATTGGGTGATATTGTGATAGATTCAGGAAGGCATTTGGATTTTCTGACTCCGGTAATTCCCACTCATCAAGTAGCTCGAATTCAAAAATGCCCCGTCCCGAAGACTTGTCTGCACCGTAACCACTTCTTGCAATGAAATAAATAATTTCAAAGAGCATTTCTCTGGAGAAATAGGTGTCATTTATATAAATGACAAGTTCCGCTCCATTGTTATAAAATGTATCAGACTTAGCAAACAACTTTCCTTCCATCACCCTGTCAGTTAAGCGGTTTTTGGCATTGTGCCAGACTTCAATAGTCTTTGAAAATTGTTCATCCATACTACGTACCGTTGGGTTTTCAAGCGTAATATCTCCGTTGAGATGTTTGTCATAAAGGTTATAATACGAAAGATCATCTTTGAGCATTTGCAATGCAGATATTTGAATGTAGGAGACTTTTTTGAAAATCTTAAGCTCTCTGGTAAAACCAAGTCTCGTTTTCCCTCGCTCGTATTTTTCCCATAACAATTTCTCTTCCTTATCAGAAAGAGGTCTAAGTACAGGCATTGGTAAATATCCGTTTGGAAACCCGGAGGATAAAATAAGAGGTGAATTACCCACATTAAACGCCGAAAGAAATTCAATCAGCTTATCCTCTCCCTTCAGATATCTCAGTGCCCAGCAGATATGTCCGAATAAGGTGTCGGAGTGTAGAGGGGTCTGAAATGGTGCACGGGGTTTAATGATCAGTCTGTACCTTGCCATAACTATTGCCTTTTGGTTTGACCTGTTATTTCGTTATAACGGTCTTTTATTGGTTCCTCATGCTTATCAACAAGAACTCTACCTGGAACAAATTTATTATCTTTGTCATAACTTCCAAACTTTATCTGTCCATACCCTCGACTGCCTGAACTACCGAGTGCGTCCTGCTCCAAAAGCCAGAGACCATGAAGGAGCCACTGGAAATTTTGGTTATCAACGTTCCCATTATCATTGATATCAAACACTCTATAGTCTATCTCGAATGAAAACTCTGTGCCAGCGGGAACGCGCTCCATTGGTCTGGGGTGTTCTGCTTTGCCTTTGAGCCTGTTAATTCTATTTTCATATTTTATCTCAGCATACACAAGGCCCTTTGTTTCACGCATGCTTTGTAAATCTTTTTTTGATCTTTCCGACAAGAATGCGTCCCGGAATATCCCTCGTGTTGGCCCCTTTTCGACTTCTTCGCTGTTACCGAATATTCTGCAAATAACACATTTGGCATCTTTGCAGGTATGTGGATCACCATTCGGAGAAACAACCCCCAAGTCCCATTCTAAAAGTGACCGCATTTTCCCTTTGAAGGATGATCCTGGTATATACGGCCAATCGTCTATAGGGTTCTTGATTACGGGGTTGTCAAGCCCGCCTATTTCAATGGTATTGGATGTTCCTCCAATCCTCAGTCCTGTTACACAGCCAATAATTCCAGAAATTACTTTATAACCTTTCAGATTCATTTTATTCCCCCTATCTTTCCTTGCCTCTGAAAAACCCTATTACTGATTCAAAGAAAAGGACAAAATCTTTAAAGTACTCTTTTTTTGTACTCCATGTAATGCCTTGTTCAACCATTTTCAGAAGCACCTCAAATCCTTTTTGTTTTTCTCTATCTGTTTCCTTTGCCCGTCCATATGCAACCTTTGACTTAAGAAGACCTATCAATGCTTCATTTGCCTTGAAATCAGGATTCGCTTCTATACGTGCTTCCAGTGCTTTGACTTCATTGAAGTATTTTCTTAACTGAGTCTGTGTCATTCGAAACCTTGCCATCTCATCAGCATATTTCTGGGCATGCACTGTAAATAATTCTTTTTTCCTGTATCCCTTGTCATCTCTAAAAGAGAGATTCGGCAAATCAATAGATTCACTTACCTGCTGCTGTCTGTCATCATGATGGCGACTGCCTCCACCTTTATAACCTGCATTTTTGAACGCATCTTTCATACTCATCTTCCACCCCCTCTATTTTTATAAAGCGTCCAGAAGACTGGAAACTTAAGTTTACTCATTAATCTGCTGTTAAACCCTGTTCCAACTTCATGAAGAGGTCGTAAGATATCAATAATCTCTTGATTTATTACCCGTCCTGTATTATCCCTTCTTTCAATGTTTCTCCTGATGTCCCGTGTCATAGCAGAGTGAAATTTGAGTCCTTCAATAAATCTGTCCTCATGAGAACTTCTGTACATATCCTGGTATTTCAACAACCTGTAAAGAAATGAGGCATTCACCCTTGAATCCAGCTCATTGAACGCCCTGTCCAATAACGCCATGAACCTTTTCAATTCATTAAATTCACTCCATTTTATGGTGGTATCAAACACAGTTAAACGATCCTTTCCTTGATCCCCAACTGATTGACCTGCTTCTTTGGACTTTTTAAGGTTATCCTCTGCGCCTTCGGTGGCCAGGCCAACAGGACTGTTAGGCCGCATAAGATTTATCCCCATCGAGATTGTTATATTGGGATTCTTCCCTGCATATTCCCTGAATTTTGCAGCAATATCAGAACCAAGACTTAGTGCATCTTGCCATGGCGCAATGAGCAGTAGGTCATCACCACCGGCATAAACGGCATAGGCCATTGGATAATTTTTCTCGATCTTTTCCGTCAACCATCCTGTAAAGAAGTAGTTGAGCATCCTCGATAGGCTGGCATATCTTGAAATGGACATGTCAACCCCCAATCCTTTACTGAAGATATAACCAAGATCATCCACGTCTGCCTTTATGACTGCAAGATGGTCAACCCCTTTTCCGTTATTTGCCCTCCTTGAGGATGCAGCAATACACTGAAAGGTTAGATGCCGGAAGACCAGTTCTTCTCTTGGTGGAACCCCTTGTTGGCGATCTCCTTCTAATTTACAGAGACTCCCGCAGAACCTGCATAGGGTATCACCTTCTTTTGGCTTTTCCTCATTGAGGTCTATATCATCATCACCCCTTTTAGGGATGTAGTTTGAAATGTATCGTTTTATATACCCTGTATTCTCTCCTCTATCATCATTACCTATCTTCTCCAGCATCACCCAGTCATCACCCTCGCTTTTAAACGCAAGGGTATATCCCATGACATGAATTCCTCCACTTCTCTCACCTTCATAAAAATGTATGAAAGGTTTTGAGACAATGGATTTCCCTATTTCTATAGAATCCAGGCAGGTCTGGCAATGTTCTTCCTCATTGACCTTTGGATATATTTTGCAAAAATCACAAACTTTATCTCCTTGCTGCATGGTCTCGTAGGCCTCCCGCATAGCCCCATACATTAATGCCTGATTACCCATTAATATATTACTGAATCTCTTTTTCTTAGAACACTCCAGATTATAAGCAAGGTCCTTTTGTTTCTTTGAAAATACCTCTGAGGAAAAACCTTTCCGTGAGAGGGTAATATCCATAGCAAGATTGAGTGCAAGCTTACCCAAAAACTGATTATAAAACCAGCCTTCTATTTCATTTTGAAGTTTAATAATCGTTTTCTTTACCGCCGGTGTATTAGGAACAAGTAAAACAAACCTTCCTCCTGCATTCATAATCCTGCAACTTATTGGTAATTGTAACCCCCGCAAAATCTTTAACGAAGCCACTTCTGATAACAGGGAAAGGTAAAAGGATCTTCCTCTGAGAATCTTGCTCAACTTTTTAGGATTTGTAGAACCTATTTCAAAAATAAATTTCTGAATGCCTGAGATGTCTCCACCAACAAGCATGAATTTCTCGACACCGTCATCCTTAATAGAGCGTTCATCAAAATTATCCTTGTGATATTGATAAAGGCACGCTGTAATCGCAGAAGTAGTAGAAAGATGATCATAGAGGGATATATCGTTATATTGATCTCTTGTATCACTTGGAACACACCATAAAAATTCTTCAAAGAGGGACAGATAACCGTTAAACAAGGCGTCAAAACTCCCGGGTTTGAAATTGAGAAAGGCCATCCCAAAGTCTTTAAGAAGCCTGTCATAGTGATGGGTCAATTGAGCGAGATCTCCAAATTCTACTGGAAATACAGAACTTGGAGAGATTCTTCCTAAGTTATAATAGAGCGGTGTGGGTTTACCCTTCCCGATGTCAACTTTTGTCAAAATAGACATTAACCGTGACTCTTTGAAATTCAGCTCAGAGGGCTCTTCCTCAATTCTCTCTCCGGATGAATAGGTATCAGCGCGGCTGACTATATATGCCAGCGCCCTTGTATGAGCATCAGTAATTTCTTGAACTAATAAATCTTCCGGCATCATGGAATATTCATGGTGCCGCTGCACGAGGGTTTTCAATAATCCGAGATCTACCCATTCTTCCTTAACCAGATTCTTAAACTTCTCATCTGAAACATAATCCGAAGAAAAGAGAGGATGTTTACGCCTTACATTCTCCCCCCTGTTCATAAATTTGCCGATGTCATGCAACAACGCCGCCAGCACTACGGTTTGGTATTCTCTCTGATCCATTAGGTCTCTCCGAGTTTCGGGGGTTTTGGCTTGCGGTGCCAACCCTGCCGATTGCTGTTACCGTGTGCCCCCTCACCCTGTCCCTCTCCCGAAATGGGAGAGGGTAGAAAGGGGAAAATTTGCAAACGCTATTTCGGCTGATTGCGCCGGAACAAGTCCGTAGACAAACAGTTTGTAGTTAGGAACTTATCTTGTTTTGATTTTAATTGCAACAGAAAAAATGTTTCCGAAATGTTTCTTTATGGAGTAGACGGCTTTGAAATGTCTTTAATCAAGCTAACGCGCAAATTATCTATAGTCTCGATGATGTCTCCGGCGGTTTTCACGGCATCTGCCGAATCTGCAGCATCAACTGTTTCAAAATCTCCATAGTCTACATCAGTCCTCTGTGAAAGGAGCACCTTGAATTTCTTGATAATATAAACGGGCAAGAGGCCTGGTTTAACAAATCTGAGGCTAAGCATAGTTACCGCCCCATCGTGACTCTCATGGTTTATGCCCTCAAGGATTAAGAGTGCTCTCACGGCATTGAATGCAGAATAATAACTCCTGTTTACGGCTGTTTTAATTCTATCTTTTTCAAGGTTTGCCCTTGCCTCTGCAAAAAATTCATGTGCCTTATCCATTCTTATATTGCTTAATGTTATTTTGTCTTTTGGTTCAAGTATCATATAAAAAGGCCTCCAGGTCTTTTAACAATCCAGGATAATCAAACTATCTCCAAGTTTCTGTAAATCTTTTAAATATGTTTCTAAAGGCGGTGGTTCTATCCAGCGTACTGCTTCCCAGTCTGCTTTGGTGACGGAACATAGAACGCGTGCGATATCGGCAGGAAATATCCCTGCTGCCTTACTATGGGCATCAGAGATGGCTGAAGACAGGGAAAGTCCCATCTTGCAGCAGAAACCCCAGATGTCAGCCATGTCTTTCGGCTCCTGACGGTCAATAATTGCTGTTACTTTGTTGGCAAGGATATTCTCAGGGCTATCCAGCATACCCAGTATTTCATGTTTCCTTATTTCCCCGATGTGTGATGGAACATCATTTATCATTTCTATCTTGAGTAACAAATCTCCTTCAACTAAAGCTATACGGGAAAATCTGTCATCCCTCAGCAGTATATCCATCTTCCAGTTTCCGGCTCCTGACAGCGCATTTATCACCCTGTCAGACCATAATCCAAAGTCAGCATTATCGTTTACAAACAAATCCAAGTCATCTGAGAAACGATGGCGCAGGTATCCACGGGATGAGGCAGTCCCGCCTGAGAGATAGAATCCTGTTTCCAGATTGCCTATTATCTCCAGTACCCTGTCCTGACAGGGGTAAAGTCTGTCAAAATAATATTCTCTGTTCATCTTATCTTCTCAGGATATTTATTTTTAAGCCGCTCTACAAGAAAATCAAATCCTCTTTTCCTGCTCTGAGAACGGATGCGGTTCCGCACTTCAGGCCATTGCTCAACGATCTCTCTGTAACCTAACAATCTCACGATTTCCTTATATGGGGCATATTCGAATAATCTCAGAAGTGCCCATCTCTTATCAAGCTTGCCCGTTGTGACCTTCCCTGACAGGATATCCCTTAACTTGTCTTCATCAATATCGTAATCCCATATAAATGATAATTTATGTGACATGCCACAGCCCGCCAACCGGCACCACTTATTTCCGATCCCGTCAATTATGTATAACCACTCCTACTATAACCAGAAATATGCTTCTATTCAATCCTTATCTTCCCCTTATCCACTCTGATGCCGTACGGCGTATCACCATATCTCTTTTTCGGCGTTATTATGTAGTACGGCAGTATGCTGGAATCTCCAAGGCTGTCACTGACGGCATCGTTGAGCTTGCATATGTTCTGTCTGATCATACTGTCAAAAGCAGGGTCATCTGACCATTTGTCACGCCACTCAACAGCTTTTGCAGGGTTGTGTCCACAAAGTTTTTTGTAATCCTCTGACATGCCTTTTAAACGACTCTTTTTGAGGGTGAGGGTGGGACAAAAACAGTCAGTGCAATCAAGACAGTATTGCTTGTCAGGTCTTACGCAATTATTAAGCTTCTGTCTCAAAAAGGCTGTATATATTACAAACTGGACAGGAGGTATTCTGACGGGTATATCTCCTATGTGTAATTCCCGTTTTGAAAGGTTAACGCTGACATCAGGCTGGATGACCGCCATGTCTATCTCCCTCTGTCCTTCGGCGACAAGGTCGCTGAAACCCTTTCCTTGCAGGGAGATGCGGTTTCCGAGTCTTATAAATGGAAGGTCTGTCAGGTAAATTTCCGCATCCCTTGTATTGAGCCGTTTTGTGACTCCTCCAGGCAGTCTGCATTCAATCATCCTGTTCTTTTTCGGCTTATAGAAAAAGTTCGGGTTTGTCTCAAACTCAGGGGTGACAAGGACATGGTAGAGCTTATCCCACGGCCTTCCGAAGAGCTGCAGTGCTGCGCCGAGATAAAAGCCCATGGTCTTTCTTCCGCCTGCGAGGGAGCAGTGAAGCCTGACACCATTATCCGCTGTCAACTTCTGTATCAATGACGTGATAAGATCACCCATAATCTCATTTTCCACTTCATCCCTGATATCATCAATCTCCCTGCCGGCTGCATCCCTGACAATAATAAAGGAGTCTTCGGTAATTCTGATATCGGGGAGATTATACTCTCTTACAAGACCCTTCAACACGCCCTTTTTCAGCAATGTATCTTCAATCCTTTTTTTGCCGGTAGATGTGGTGATGATGAATATTTCATCCAGATGTACAGCTCGGGCCTTCTGAGACAGGGCATATATAGTCTCTGTAATTATTTGAGGTGTTGTGCCTGCTACAAAGATAAGGATTTCTTTGAAATTCACTTAAAAAAACCTTTCAAATCCCCCCTTCCCCCCCCTTTTCTAAAGGGGGGAATCTGATTTCCCTCTTTGAAAAAGGGGGATTAAGGGGGGATTTTATCACAGCAGGCTCAGTGGATCTATATCCACCTCAACCTGTGCACTCTTATTCATACCCGGGACACCTCCCTTGGCGGGGGATGCCTGTCTCTGGCGTTTCAGTTCATCAAGCGATTTCCTTATGATTCCATTAAGGGTTTTTGAATTTTTCCCCTTGATTATGATATGCCAGCGGTGCTTTCCGCGTATTTTACTGAATGGCGCTGATACCGGACCGAGGATGTCTATCCCTTCTTTACTGTTACGCTCTAATATCTTCTTAAGCCATTCTGATGAAGCTTCAACATGTTCCTTGTTGTTTCCCTTTATGAGAAACCTTGCGAGACGCTTGAATGGCGGATAACCAAGGGCCTTTCTAAAGGATGTCTCATCATTATAAAAACCCTTAAAGTCATGTCCCGATGCATGGCGTATGGCATAGTGTTCAGGATTGAAGGTCTGCACTATGACCTCGCCTCCTTTAGAACCACGACCAGCCCTGCCGGCAACCTGAGTCAGGAACTGAAATGTCCGTTCACCGGACCTGAAGTCTGGCAGGTGCAGGGTAGCATCTGCAAGCAGGACACCGACCAGTGTTATGTCAGGTAGGTCTAATCCCTTTGTAACCATTTGCGTACCTATGAGTATGTCCGCATCCTTGTTCTTCATGCTCTGAAAGATGCGCATGTGGGAACCTCTCTTCGTTGTGGTATCCCTGTCCATCCTTACGATCCTTGCATCCGGCAGGAGTTTCTTCAACTCTTCCTCAACCCTCTCCGTGCCTGCCCCGAACGCCTTCCACCTCGATCCTTTGCACTCGGTACAGGTATCGGGCGGCTTAATAATATAATCACAATAATGACAGCACAGGTTACTATCACTTTTATGATACGTCAGCGATACACTGCAATTTGGACATTCAGGTGAATGGCCGCAGTCAAGACAGAGGAGAAATGGAGAGAATCCACGCCTGTTCAGAAAGAGCAGCGATTGCTCGCCGCGCTCAATCCTTGACTTCATTGCATTAAGCAACTCATCAGTAAAGATAGAAAAACCATATTTCTTCCTCAGGTCAACTACCTGAACAGATGGAAGGGGAAGCTTGTTGATCCTGTCGGGAAGGGAGAGATAACTGTATTTCCCTGTGTCAGTATTATAATAAGACTCAAGAGATGGTGTAGCGGAACCAAGTATTACAACGGCCTTCGACAATTTCGCACGCATCACTGCGACATCACGGGCATTGAACCGGAACCCCTCTTCCTGCTTGTATGTATGCTCATGCTCCTCATCAACAACTATAAGCCCAAGCTTATCAACCGGGGCGAAGACTGCGGACCTTACCCCTATTACAACGTCAACAATGCCTTCCTTTATCCTCAACCACTCGCATCTTCTTTCAGCCTCTGTCAGACCGCTGTGCAGCACTGCAACATTATCTCCGAACCTTAAGACAAATCGCATGATAAGCTGTGGTGTTATTGCTATTTCAGGGACGAGGACTATACCCCTCCGTCCTTTTCTGACTACCTCTTGCAGGGCAGACATATAGACCTCCGTCTTGCCGCTTCCGGTGATGCCGTGTAGGAGGTGGACTGCAAAATTACCGCCAGCGATTGAATCCGACAATTTATGCAGGACTTCTTTTTGTGGAGTCGTAAGACCCGGCGGCGCCGAAACCCCGTCACTGACTTCCCTGAATGAATCAAGGACATTGAACTTTTTCCTTGATACTACCGCCGCCTTACCCTCCGGTATTCCGGCAAATGCTGTCTTCAGGACCATACCGACAGGGAACATATAATAGTCAGAGGCCCATTTGCAGAGAGAAAGCATTGTCTCATCAATAAGGGGGTCAGTATCAAGAATACTGTGTATGGATTTGACCTCTCCAGCGGAAATCCTGTTTGCTTGATTGGCCGGCATTTCTACTGATGTGTCAATGATATATCCGGTTATCTTCTGTCTGCCAAATGGGGCAATGACGCGTTTACCGGCAGATGCCTGATCTTCAAGTTCAGGAGGACATTGGTATATGAACAAATCATCGAGGGGCCTTGGCACTGCAATATGTAAAAACATAGGCTGATATTAACACGCTTTCGATCCTCCAGGAAAGGGGACGAGAATAAATCTGTCCCCTTTATGCTCTACCTGCTCTCTGTTTTAAAACTCCAAGCAACGCCTTCTGCCAGCGCATTCCCTGCCGGATCCTTAACGCCTGTGGTAATGGCAACAGAATACGTTGTGTCATAGGAAAGGTTTACAGTCGGGGTGAAGAAGACTGTTGAATTTTCATCAGTAAAGGAAAAAGTGCCGGGGACCGTTACTACTGTCCGGCCGGGAATAGTTACAGAGAATGACCCGGCCACTGTTGACGTATTTACCGGCTCAGAGAATGTAACTCTAACAGGGCTGTTCACTGCAACCCTCACGGCGTCATCCGCCGGATCTTTGGAAATTACAGTGGGCGGCGTAGTGTCAGGTGCAGCGACTGTACTGAAATTCCATGAAAAGTCTTCTGCAAGCGCATTCCCGACCGCATCCCTGACTCCTGTGGTAATTGTTGCCGTATAAGTTGCGCTGTAGGCAAGACTACCCCCTGGTGTAAATGTGGCAGTCCTGGTATCCGGGTTATACTCCACCCTGCCGCTCAGATAGGCTGATCCATCCCTGCTGACGCCAAGCACAAGGAAGGTTGTTTCATCTATAGTAGTTGCATCCATCGGCTCGCTGAAGGCGGCTGCAATTGATGTGTCTACCGGCACAGGGGTGGGAGGGGCGATTGTTGATGTGTTTACCCAAACCACGGACGGAGGGTTTACATCAATACATGGCGATGGCCCCGCAAATATTCCCGTCTGAGTGTCTTCACAGGAGACCATGCAGCTCAGGAAAAAATTATGTTGTGGATCATCAGGAGGAATGTCATCCGCTATCTCTTTGGGTCCCTTGACTTTAGTGAGGATAGGCTTTCCCGTCTCATCAAATTTCTTTTCCCATATGCACATATCCATACACCCGCTCTTTATCTTTGCGTCGCACTTCCATGAAGGAGCTGTTTGTGCCGGGAGAATAAGGTCAGAATGCGGCGGCTCAACCGGCGTCCCGGATTTATCCTTCACCTCATCAGTCGCTATGCAGATGTTGCACGGCCAGATGTCATCAGGAAAAAGGTCTTCCGGATTCCCCTTCTCAGCCTCAGGTTTTGGGGGATCCTCCGGAGGGACCTCGTTTTCCTTGGCATAACATTGTTCGATGAATGCCTTGGGATCCGGCTTCACCTTAGGTGCCTTGAACGTTACCATGCCATCCAATGTCTCGGGGGCATCAAGCTTTGAAAACTCATTTGAGGAGGCGGCCGAGGCAAGCTCAACATTGCTTGCAGCCTTACTCCCTGCAATCGGGATTGGAAACTTGGGGCTGATATCAATAATATCTTTAGTAATATCTCCAAATGGAGTGGAAAAACCTGCTGTGACCTTGATCCTCAGCATAGTCTCCAGCTTGAATGACGCGCCTGCCCTTATCCCGGAATAGATCCCGAGAGCAGCAAGCCTGTCATTATAGATATCAAATTCTCCGCTTCTACTCTGATTTGTCCCCTCGGAAAGGGCTATGCCGAACTGGCCCCCTGCACCGGCCTCTATCGTCGGAGTGACCTGTATGTACGCAGTCGGTTTTATTCCAGCAGAATCAGCAAGGGGCTTCACCCAACCGGGAAGTAAGTCATACGGATCTTCCGGATATTTCAACGGCGCCGATGCCTTCACATACACTGACGGCCGTTTCTCCTTATCTGAACGGGGGGCATAGTAGAGAAAATCAAGTGTCCCGCTGGGATCGTAATCAGGACGGCTGAATGGGCCGCTATTTGGTTTACTCCAGACATCATCATCCCCTGTTCCACGGTTGCCTAAACCGATCTGACTGATCCAGCCTGTTCGAAGTTCTTTGTAGTTTGAAAGTGAGGGTATTGGCGTGGTGTTATTTTCAACACCCGGCATGATACCGTAAAGGTCGGAGAGCCGGATGGATACGTCTCCCTGGTTATCCGGCTGCAGGATCCAGTAGGTATAATCCGGCACAAATGCGTCTGCCACCCCTGTGTTTGCTTCATAATTAAATACAGGCTGCACCGAAAAGGGGCCGATCGGGGTAACCACTTCAAAGGCAGGCGGCTTGATCTCAAGAGTCTTGCTCTTCTCCTCGGTTGCAAGATTCAGCCCGTAACCGAACAGTATCTGATGCCCTCCGGCAAATGGATAAGGATTAAATGAGTGTCCTCCATACTCTACCCGGCTAAGGTCTATATCCTGTGAAACGGCATCAAACTTACCAAGGACGGGAAGTTCAACATACATCTTCCTGTACCCCTTGAACCGGGCGTTGATCCTGTCAAAATCGAGGTATCCGACCTCCTGCTTTATCTTCACATCACCTATACCTATATTAATACCAACAGCGGAGCGGAGCGGACCACCGTTAGGCAGTTTCGGCGAGAGCTCACGAAGCGTGCAGAGTACGGCATCCGCCATCAGGTCTCCGCTGCCCCCCCTGCCGTTCCACTTATTGCCCTCCTCAACAAGGGTACTGCCGGTATATATCTGCCTCGCATAGTCGTTGCATTTGGACGTCTGCTTCAGACATGAACCAGCACCGAACAATTCACATAATATATTCAACGACTCAAAAACAACGGAGTTTTCACAGTCAGTCTGTTCTATCCCTTTAATTACCTTCCCATCCCTCAGGAGCTTAGCCTGTGCATCCTCTGATAAAATTACAGGGTTAGGGTTAACAACTACATTCTGATTTCCTTTTGACCCGGATCCGCCGCCAGTTCCACATCCACCTATCAGAAGATTAAGTGCAATAATCGAAGCAGCAATATTAAAAAGCCCTTTGTGTCTCATATATTTCTCCCCGATATTTCTTTACGTTCAGATTATACAACATATTAAACCTTAATTCACAACATTACTTTGTTCTTTTTTCTCAGGTGATTTAACATATAATATTTGCTATAGTTAGTGGTCATCCTCACTGGAAACGGAGATTATTATGTATGACGAGGTGTTAAAAGTTGCAGAATTTGCAGCCCGTACTGCCGGAAGAATACTTCTAAAACAGCTTGGCCAGCCCCTGGAGGTAGAGTTCAAGGGGGATGCTGACCTTGTTACCAGGGTAGACCGCATGTCTGAAGAGGCAATCGTCTCGATTATAAGAGAGAATTATCATGACCATCAGATACTGGCAGAGGAGGGCACAAACCAGGAAAGTGCATCAAAGTTCCGCTGGATCATAGACCCGATTGACGGAACTACCAACTACGCTCACAATTTTCCCTGCTTTGCAGTATCTATAGGGATCGAGGTATCGGGACAGATGGCTGTCGGTGTAGTGTATGACCCGGTTCGGGATGAGTGTTTTACTGCGATGGAGGGATGCGGTACATTTCTTAATGGCAGCGCAATCCACGTATCAAGCGTTGATAAACTTGACATGGCGCTTCTCGCAACAGGATTTCCATATGACAGAAGGGAACATCCCGATGATTACCTCATACTATTCAGGAAGTTTATGATGAAGGCTCAGGAGATAAGAAGGCCTGGCTCTGCCTCCATAGATCTCTGCTATCTTGCTTCAGGGCGCATAGATGGTTTCTGGGAGTGTAAGCTCAAACCATGGGATGTTGCTGCAGCTTCTGTGATAGTGAGGGAAGCTGGAGGACAGTTAAGTGATTTCAAAGGCAACGAATTCAGCATCATAGGCAGTGAAACACTCGCAAGTAACAGAAGGATACATGATGAGATGCTCGAGATAACATCCAGTCAGTAACAATACCTTAATGCCGGTATATCCCAAAAAACGTAATTTCCGATTTAAACGCGAGAGATCAATACCATCCCATTAACATAAATTCGTAATATCCACCTTTCGACCGACAGGTATTGAGCCAAAACATGTTTACGCAGGACCGTAGTATCTTAGTGTGCAGATAACAATGATCATGATTATCTTAAGGATAATAACGTGTTTAACAGAACTGACTGTAATTGCCAGTGTAGTTTATGGAGGTGAAAGGGTCCTGATGAGATCAAGGGTACCTGATGACCAGCTATCCGAAATATCGTCTATAAAGAACCCCCTGCCGCATAACGCTGATAATATCGAAAAGGGAAAGATAATCTATGTTGGAAAAGGGAGATGCATTCTCTGCCATGGCGCCAGCGGGGATGGCAAAGGTCTTGCCGGCATTTTACCGGATTCTCAACCCTCGCCAAGAAATTTTCGCAATCCGGAGTGGCAGAAGACCAGAACTGACGGAGAACTGAAATGGGTAATTACCTTTGGTGTCCCTGGTTCCCTAATGCTTGGACATAGGGCGGAGATGGCCAATGATGAGGAGATCTGGCAGGTCATTCACTACATAAGATCGTTTGGGCAGCGATAACCCTACCCTGCCTCACGCCAGTTTTTACCAACTCCGCTGTCTGCCTTAATTGGCACGGAAAGGGCCATTACCCCTTCCATTTCCTCAATTACAATGTCCTTAGCTGCTGCAAGCTCCTCCTCAGGTACCTCAAATAATAATTCGTCATGAACCTGAAGGATCATCTTTGCCTTAAGCCCTTCTCTAACAAGCCTTCTCTGAATATTGATCATAGCAAGTTTTATCATATCAGCTGCACTCCCCTGAACCGGTGTATTTACAGCGACCCTTTCGCCGAACTGCCTTACACCATTATCGTCACTCGCCAGCTCAGGGACATAACGGCGCCTGTTTAGCAGTGTCGTCACATAACCGAGCTCTTTTGCCTTTACTATTGTATCTTCAATAAATGATTTTACCCCCCTGTACCGCAGGAAGTAATTATCAATGTACTCCCTGGCCTCCTGCTGTGTTATCCCGATATCCATAGCCAGGCCGTATGGGCTTATCCCGTAGACTATCCCGAAGTTAATGGCCTTTGCCCTCCTCCTCATCTCCGGCGTTATATCTGACGGCTGAAGTCCGAATATCTCAGCTGCAGTCCTTGTATGGATATCCTCACCCTGCCGGAATGCCTCTGTTAGAAGCTCATCCCCTGACATATGTGCAAGGATGCGAAGTTCTATCTGCGAATAGTCGGCAGATAAAAGCAGACAACCATCCTTTGCTATGAATGCCTCCCTGATGCGCTGTCCCATCTCCGTCCGCACAGGGATATTCTGGAGGTTTGGTTTACTGCTCGACAGCCTTCCTGTGGCAGCTACTATCTGGCTGAATGACGTATGAACACGTCCTGTCTCCGGGTTAATAAGACTAAGCAGTGCATCGGCATAGGTAGATTTAAGCTTTGCAAGTTGCCTGTAGGACATTATCTCTGCCGGCAGTTCATGCTGCAGGGCAAGTTCTGTAAGAACACCCTCATCTGTAGAATAACCTGTCCTGGTCTTTCTTATTGGGTTCATGCCGATCTTGTTAAACAATATATTTGAAAGCTGTTTGGGTGAGTTTATGTTGAACTCCTCACCGGCTATTGTATATATCCTCTGGCAGATCATGCCCATGTCCCGCTCCAGCTCCTTCGAAAGTGACATAAGGATGTGGGGATTAACCCTGATTCCTGCCATTTCCATATCAGATAGTACTTCAGCAAGAGGGATCTCAACATTGCGGAAGAGGTCAAGCACTTCTGTCTCTACGAGCTTTTTCTCAAGTATGTCAGTAAGCCGGAAGATGATGTCAGCCCGCTGGCAGATGAAGCGGGTTGTTTCATCACAAAACCCATTACCAAATCCCCCCTCGCCCCCCTTTACTAAAGGGGGGGAAATAGTCTCTCCAGTTGCTAAAAGAGGGGGGGTAGTCTCTCCAGTTTTTAAAGGTGATGAAATAGTCTCCCCCTTTGAAAAAGGGGGATTAAGGGGGATTTTCATTGCCCTTTGTGAACCATTGCTCTTGACCGTTTTATCAGAAGATGTCGGCGAAGATGGCAGGTTCAGGTTCAGATGCTCGAGGGCAATTCCCTCCAGGCTGTGATCTGCCCGTCCAGGATTCAGGAGATATGAGGCTATCATAGTATCAAAGTTAAAACCCCGGGGGTTTATGCCTGAACGCTTAAGCAAGATCATCTGCCTCTTTATATCATGAGAATTCTTCATGATCTCTGAATCCTCAATAAAAGCCCCCAGGTTATCCTTTATCTGCAGGAGGGTTAACGCCTCTGTAAAAAGGGTTTCATTGGCAACAGGGATACAGCACGATTCTCTTTCATTAAACGACAACCCGACACCTTTAATAACAGCTGTCATCGAATCTGTATGACTTCCATCCACATAAACAGAAAACCTTCTGACGTCTCCGGCCTTTCTGAGGATACCTGTTAATTCACTTTCCTCTGATATACAAACGTAATTCACATCCTCATCTTTTGAAGAAGATTCCGTGGTAAAGTGCTTCAGCAGGTTTGAAAATTCAAGTTCCCGGAATATCTCGATGATCTTATTGTTGTCAGGGGGTTTAATCTTAAAATCGTCATAATCAATATGCAGCGGCAACCCGGTATTAATAATTGCCAGCTCCCTGCTGAGTCTCGCCTTTTCTCCCTGTTCCTGCAAAAGACTCCGGAGCTTAGGCTTCTTCACTTCATCCAGACGCCCCAGAAGATTCTCAATGGTGCCAAATGCCGAGATCAGCTCTTTTGCTGTCTTCTCTCCGATTCCAGTGACCCCCGGGATATTGTCACTTGAGTCACCCATAAGCCCCATGATCTCAACTACACTGGATGGACCCACACCAAACCTGTCAACCACATCCTCATCTCCATAGATCTTCTCCTTCATAGGGTCATATACCCGGACATGAGGAGTAATTAGCTGAAACATGTCCTTATCACCTGAGACAATTATTACATCATAACCATCCGCTTCCCCCTTTTTTGACACGGTGCCTATGACATCATCCGCCTCATATCCTTCCAATATAAAGGCAGGGATATTAAACGCCCCGACTACCCTGTGGATATAAGGTATCTGCACTGAGAGTGCATCTGGCATCTTTGGCCTCTGGGCCTTATATTCATCAAAGAGCTCATGCCGCTTTGTAGGTCCTTTGGGATCAAAGGCTATGGCAAGCAAATGGGGCTTTTTCTCATTCAATATTTTAAGCAGCATATTAATAAAACCATACACAGCATTTGTAGGAAGGCCCTTTGAGTTAGAAAGTCCCCTGATGGCAAAGTATGCCCTGTAGATAAATGAACTGCCATCAATAAGATACATTTCTTTCATGTCTTCCTTCATGACTTCTTTCATATTTGGCCATTGTAAATCTTTTGTTTATCCTTGACAATACAGCGTCCTTGCCGATAGTATTAAACTTCAATATGAACCGGTCAAGAATCTTCACATTTGTATCCTTACTTTTCTTAATACTTTCCATTTCAATAGGTAATAAATTATCTGCTGAAGAATCGTCGGACAATGATAGGATTGCACCTCTCTCAGAAGAAGCCCCGCCGCTGCCCCCGGCTGAATCAACTGTACCATTGCCTCCTTCTGAGTCCACTCAGCCGATCCCGGCGTCTGATTTTTCTGCCCCCCTACTTACTTCAGAAGGGACTTTCCTGATACAACCCCCTTTCGTGAAAAAGGCATTGCTTGTTGGAATGGATAAGTGCTGGGAGTGTCATGAAAAGACCTCTGTTCAATGGGATCACACCATTCATGCCAAGTGGAAACCAGGCCGCTTAAAATCGGCAAAGGCTAAAGATGTTAAAACAACTGACTGCGAAACCTGTCATGGACCCGGAAGCCTTCATATATACGACCCCAAAAGCCTCAAGAACATAATAACATTTGGGCCAAAGTCTTTTTATACAAGGGAAGAACAGAATGCCGTTTGTCTCAAATGTCACGAAAAAGGCGAACTCTACTATTGGAAAGGAAATACTCATGGGAGGAATCTCCGCTGCACTGACTGTCATCATGTAATGGATAACATCTCCAGAAATGGGCTTCTGAATAATACTTCAGAAAGGGAAATATGCCTCAGGTGTCATGTTCAGAAAAAGAAAGATTTACTTCGCTCTCCTCACTTGTCTCAAGATGAAGAGAAGATGACCTGTTCCACATGTCATGCACCTCACGGATCTGACACACCAGGCATACTCAATTCACCTTCAGTTAATGAGAATTGCTTTAAATGCCACGCAGAAAAACGGGGGCCCTATCTGTTTGAACACCTTCCTGTGCAGGAGAATTGCCTTCTCTGTCATGTGCCGCATTCATCTATGAACCGCTCATTGCTGAAGATGAGACAACCATTCCTTTGCCTTGAGTGTCACTCAAACCTTCCTGTAAAGGGAAACGGCATGCCTGACGCTCATGATGTCATGAATCCAAACAGCCGCTTCACTTATAACAAGGGGTGCACTAATTGTCACCCTATGATCCACGGTTCAAGACATCCTTCAGGTGCAAGACTACAGCGATGAAAAAATTATTTCTTCTATTTATTACAACATTATTGATTTTTAATACGGCCTATGCGGAGGAAGGAATCCAGCCGCCTGTCCAGGCGGAGACTCCGTCAGATACAGAGCTGAATTCTGTTCCCAAACCTGAACTCGAGGTTCCACCTGAAGATGAAGACAAATCACAATCCACTCCGGGGGGACCGGCAGAACAACCAGAGGAGCCCCTGTTTACACCCGCTCCAGAGGAGGTATTATATAGTCCGGTCAGGGAGCCGGAGAAACCCCGCGGGGAGTTTCACGCTGAGGTAAATTTAACCTTTCAGAGTGTTGACCTGAATACTGACTCATCAAAGGCTCAGGAATACAGAAAACTGACAGACGGTTTTTATATCAGAGATTTATCCATGCAATATGAAACACAGGAGCATGAATTACAAGGCACATTAAGAAACGTCGCGCCTCTTTTTAATATTATTGATGATGGCTACGGGGGTTTGACTTACAGGAGATACGGGTTTATTGATGTTAATTTAGGCCTCAGCAAATTCCTTCACGACTATACGAATGACGCAAAATCTCTATATACCCCTGTAAATCAATATACATACAGAATACCGGAATCAGATACAGGAGCAAGACCCTTTGACGCCTCAACCCGGCGGGATAAATATGACTTTAATGTAAGACTCACACCAGGAGACCGGATAATTGTAACAACTTCGCTATCCCTTGAAGACAGGAAAGGGAGAAGGCCGATAACCCTGGAGAGCCTGACAGCGTCTGCGGCAAAACCATCGGTAATAACAGAGATCGCTGAACCGACTGATTACACCACAGCCTTAATCGCCCTTGGCCTTGAATATTCAGATGATATTATTGACATACAGCTTAATAACAACTTGCAGGTGTTTGCAAACAGACAGCCGGACCAAATCATATGGGATAATCCTAACCCCTCTCAACCAGGGGCTTACGGAAGCGCCAGAACCAGTGACGACTATACTGTTCAGACCCTCTCTTTCAAACCATCAATCAGATTATCGGACAATATAAGGCTGGTAAATTCTCTTTCCTACAGCAGCGTTACTAACTCCATAAAGCTTGCACCATTCACTACGGCAGATGTTGAAGAGAATACATTTCAGAGGAATACCATTGACCCTGATGTAAGGAGCCTTAATGTCTCATCAACACTGACAACTATGCTGTTCCCGGATATAAGGCTTAATGTTAAATACAGATACTATGCGTATGAAAACGACACACCTGAGATTAAGGAGCCGCCGGCATATATCATGCTGGATGGCATCAGCGCTAAATATTCAAGGTTTCCGAGGTATACATCCAATATCACCAGAAGTCTCGGTATTGATGGAAACTGGTTTTTATCGGACAGGCTTTCCATTGATGCAGGGATAGAAGACAAGGACATGCCCAGACGTGAACGGGAGGTGAAAGACCAGCGTGTTGATAGTGCCTTTATAACTTTTAATTCTGTTTTTTCTCAGACACTATCAGCCCTTATTGGCTACAGGTATGAGAAGGCCAGGGGAAATTTTGATACGACATATTATCTATCCACTTATGATCCCCTCAGTGAGGTAAACCAGCACCAGCTACTCCAGGCCTTTGACCTGTCTGATTCTGATACTCACTCGGCTAAGACAGGGATTAATTACCTGCCTTTGGATATCCTGAATCTGAGCGCCTCTCTCTCAGTATCAAAGGGAGAACACAATGACGTAATGATAGGAAGGAAAAGCTCTCAGTCTGAGTCTGCGTCAATGTCAGCAGAGTTAAATCCTTTTAAATCCCTTATGCTTTATGGTCATTACTTCCACGATAAGACCACTATCGAAAGCCGGTATTCATGGACATTTGATAACACTTTATCCGGTTCTGACTTTTACCCTTTTGAGTCTGATCCGCTCTATCCCGGCTTTATCACACCAGTCTCAGAGACCATAGAAGATACATCAAACAGTTATGTAATAGGATTTGACATTGAAGCATTTAAACAAATAATTGTAACCGGCAATTACGGCAGAACAAAATCCACAAACACAAGTGTCCATATGCCGGCAATCAGCAGCAGCACTGACACATATGAATTTAAAATCTCTTACAGGCTGCGCAATGCAGGTTATAGTTACGGCAATTCATCAATGAGTTTAAACGATCTGCGGTTAAGCGCCGGCTATTATACCGAGATATATAAACGCAATGATTTTGCACTGGACAACATCCCTGACCCTGTTGATGAAATTTTAGTCAGCGATCCCATGGATATATTTCTTGGCATCAGGGATCCAGATTACAGATTAAACATATTTTCACTTACACTTAGTTTTATTTTCTGATTGGCTGCTATACTTGCTTATAAGTAAATACGCCGCTAAATAACATTTTGCTCTTGACTTGTTATCGCCATTTCATTAGAATTTCAGATGGTGTAAATACGAGATGACACTTTCCTTTAATAATAACTGATGAAAGGAGGTGATATTGTATGACGAAAGCTGAATTTGTTGATGCTATACAGAAGGGTGCGAAGGGGATGACCCTTAGCAAGAGGGAGACAGAGGAACTTGCTGATTGTATGTTTGAAGTATTGTCCAAGTCCTTAAAGAAAGACAGGCGGTTTGTTTATCCTGGATTTGGAACTTTTTCAGTAAGGAACCGCAAGGCAAGAACCGGAAGAAACCCGCGTACCGGCGAGGCAATAAAGATTAAGGCAAGTAAGACCATATCCTTTAAACCAGCCCCAAAACTAAAGAATATGCTTTAATTTTAAATAACGTTAAGTGAACACAGGGGGAGGGCATTATGCCCTCCCTTTATTTTTTCCCGGGCACTTTCTGCCAGTCTTCCATGAATTTCCTCATGCCTATGTCTGTGAGAGGATGCCGGGCCAGCTGAAGTAATACTTTAAACGGCATGGTTGCAACATCTGCACCTATCATTGCGGAATCTACCACATGAACAGGATTCCTGATACTTGCAACGATTATCTCTGTCGTGTAGCCATAGTTGTCAAATATGGTCCTAATCTGACCAACCAACTCCATGCCGGCATAAGAAACATCATCAAGACGGCCTACAAAGGGACTTACATAAGACGCACCTGCCTTGGCCGCAAGCAGCGCCTGTGATGCCGAGAAAATAAGTGTGACATTGGTCTTTATACCTTCCTTAGACAGCGCTTTCACAGACTTTAAGCCTTCAGGCGTCATAGGGATCTTGACGACAATATTCTCATGTATGGGGCTGAGTTCCCGGGCCTCTTTAATCATACCTGCCGCATCCAGGGATATCACCTCAGCATTTACAGGACCGTCGACGATCGAGCAAACCTCTTTGATTAGTTCCCTGAATTCCCTGTTCTCCCTGGCAACAAGCGATGGATTAGTTGTTACCCCGTCTATAAGGCCCAGGCTTACAGCCTCTTTAATCTCAGCTATATTTGCGGTGTCAATAAAAAATTTCATATATCCTCCTTTTTATTTATGCTGAATTCAGGATGCATAATCAGAAGCCCGATTAAACATGCCGCACATTACAATAGCGCTTTATCCAGCAACTCAATCGTGTGTACCACACGCACTGACATCCCTGCCCTGTTCAGGGAATCTTCTATATGTATCTTACAGCCGGGACAACCTGTTGCAACCAAATCAGCGCTGCTGCGCCTTATGCTCTCAGCCTTTTTTGTCCCTATATCTGACGAAAGGCCATAGTGCTTCAAGCTGAATATGCCTCCGAATCCGCAGCAGGCATCAGCCTCATCCATTTCAACGAACTCGGCATCACTGATTGATCTCAATATCACCCTGGGAGACTCATATATCCCAAGTCCTTTCTTAAGATGACATGGGTCATGATATGTTACTCTAATCTTATGTCCCAATGCAACCCTCTCCTTGTCATTCTGAACAATGTGCTTAACCTGACTCAGTTTACTTACAGAATCTCCTGCCTCAAGCATCATCTGAGATCCCGCAACAGATTCAGTTTGACCGACTTGTTGATGCCCAGTAGTCGCATATCTCCTGTTCACAAACTCATGTATGTCTATAACCTTATCTGAGAAGCCTCGCACCATTTCAGAAGTGCCATTCATCAGGCGGCTGAGCAAAACGGGATATTCTTTCTTAAGTGTATGCCCGCAGGTTGCACAGGATATGATAATTGCTTCGACATCATATTTTGAAAAAAGCTCGATATTCTTTATGGCCACTTTCTCAGCAGTCTCCGTGTCACCAATAGACATCAGAGGAATTCCACAGCAGTATTGACCTTCCGGGATAATAACATCATAACCAAGTTTGTTTAAGACACTTACCGTTGCCCTGCCGATCTCCTGAGTGGAAAAGTTAATTACACAGCCAGGGAAAAATGCCACAACACCTTTCACCTCTTTACACTTAGTCTTAACATATTCAGGGTAAGAAGAAGTGAAAGCCCGATTGCCGGTGTCAGGCAGTTTTCGTTTCTTATCCTTCCTGACAAAGGGAAGTACGGCAGTGAAGGGCCATCGCTCAGGCAGTAAACCATAAATTTTAACAGGAATGGATGATAGCCTGATGACAACCGAGAGCGGCCATCTCTGACCGACAACAGCCCTTGACATGAACCTTCCTAAGATTCCAAGACCCCTGTTTTCAGCAATCTGCGCCTTGGCTGCAAATATAATCTCACCGACCTTAACCCCCCCGGGACAGTTCACTTCACAGGTAAGACACCCTATGCATGATGTAATGGTATCATCCAATGTTGCTGATGTCTCCAGCCGCCCGTCAATATTCGCCCCTATGAGGCTGAGCCTGCCGCGGGCCACCATAGACTCATCCTTAGTAACCTCATAGGTTGGACAGCCAGCCATGCAGATCCCGCACTTGATGCACTTGGAGACCTCGTTTTTTACCGATACTAAATAATTCATAAAAAAGATACTACTTTCCGTTTTTGTTTCTTCTACTCATTGCTCATTGTTTCCACTCATAGCTTCTTTAACTCTATACATCTCCCTCAGCAGCATCCCGGTATACGACCTCTCCACCTCAGCCACGTCTTCCGGAGTGCCATACGCCACAACCTCACCGCCGCCATCACCTCCCTCAGGACCCAGGTCTATGATATAGTCCGCATTTTTGATAACATCAGGATGATGTTCGATAACTACAACGCTGCTCCCTGCATCTACAAGCTTGTTGAGTACATCAAGAAGTTTCTGGATATCTGCAAAATGCAGTCCTGTAGTCGGCTCGTCAAGTATATAGAGGGTCCGTCCGGTAGCCCGCCTTGATAATTCCTTCGACAGCTTGACCCTCTGCGCCTCTCCCCCTGACAATGTCGTTGCCGCCTGTCCAAGCTTTAAATAATCAAGTCCAACATCCTTTAAGGTATCAAGCTTATGTCTGATGATTGGAATAGGTTCAAAAAAAGCAAGCGCCTGAACAATCGTCATGTCCAGTACCTCTGCTATATTTTTTCCCTTATAATTTATATCGAGCGTCTCCCTGTTATATCGCTGCCCCCTGCATTCCTCGCATGTCACATACACATCAGGAAGGAAGTGCATTTCTATTTTAATAAGCCCATCGCCCTGACACGCCTCACACCGGCCGCCTTTTACATTAAAGCTGTATCTTCCAGCCTTGTAACCCCTCATCCTTGATTCCGGAATTTGTACAAAAAGATCCCTTATGTGAGTAAATACCCCTGTATAAGTTGCCGGATTTGATCTCGGTGTCCTGCCAATGGGCGACTGATCAATATTTACAATCTTGTCATATTCCTCATAACCATCAATCTGTGTGCAACCCTCATTTAACTTGGATCTCCTGTAAAGCCTGTTTGACAGGTTCTTAAAAAGGATTTCAAAGATTAATGTACTCTTTCCTGAACCTGAAACTCCAGTAACAGCAGTTAGCAGCCCTACTGGTATAGAGACATCTATGTCTTTGAGGTTATTTTTATTTGCACCTCTTATATTAAGATATCGTACCGGCCTCCGGTGACGCCTTGGCAATGATACAGTAAGCGCACCAGCCAGGTAACGGCCGGTAAGTGATTTCCTGTCCTTTATTATCCTGGCAGGGGTTCCCGATGACACAATCTCACCACCGTGAACACCTGCACCGGGGCCCATATCAATGACATAGTCTGCCTCTCTTATGGTCTCCTCATCATGTTCAACCAGCAGGACTGTATTACCAAGATCTCTAAGCCTCTTAAGCGTTGCAAGCAGCCTCACATTATCCCTCTGGTGCAGGCCTATACTTGGCTCATCCAGGACATACAATACACCAACAAGGCTTGAACCGATCTGAGTGGCAAGCCTGATACGCTGACCTTCCCCCCCCGACAGAGTGGATGCCTCACGATCCAGGGTCAGATAATCGAGCCCGACATTGGACAGGAATAGCAGGCGCTCTCTTATCTCCTTGAGTATGCGCTCCCCGATAAATCCTTCGCGCCTGCTTAGCCTTAATGTATTAAAGAAACTGACAGCCGATTTGATTGACAGTCTTGTGATGTCAACAATAGTACTTCCGTGGATTTTTATTGACAATGCCTCTTTCTTAAGCCTTTTGCCATTACATGTCGGGCAAACATCTCCGTCTTCATCCTCATACATTATTCTGATTCCAAGTCCGTCACAGTCAGGACACGCCCCGTGCGGGCTATTGAACGAAAAGATACGGGGGGTTACCTCAGGATAACTGATACCGCAATCAATACATGCAAGCCTTTCACTGAACAGGATGTCCTCTCCGCCTGTCTGATTTATCACCACTATCCCGTCAGCAAGTCTGAGGGCAATCTCAATAGAATCAGCAAGCCGTCTCCGCAGCTTATCATCTGAAAATACTGTATTTCTGCCGCCTTCCCTGTCATCCCCGGATTGTTTCGGGATCTCCCGACTTACTGACGCATCGCCAACATTCTTTTTCAGTATAATACGGTCAATCACTATCTCTATTGTGTGCTTCCTATTCTTATCTAAGGATATCTCTCCCTCTAATTCCCTGATTTCACCATCAATCCGAGCCCTCACAAACCCCTTGCCCTTCATATCAGAAAATTCTTTTCTATACTCACCCTTTCTCCCCCTGATAATCGGGGCAAGTATCTGGAGCCTCGTCTCATGAGGCAGGTCCATAACTCTGTCAACCATCTGCTGGACTGTCTGTGCAGTGATCTCTTTTCCGCACTGATAGCAGTAAGGATGTCCGATACGCGCAAACAACAGCCTTAAATAGTCATATATCTCTGTGATTGTACCAACTGTTGAACGTGGGTTCCTGCTTGTTGTCTTTTGTTCTATCGAGATTGCCGGTGATAGACCTTCTATAGAGTCAACATCAGGTTTACTCATCTGCTCTAAAAACTGCCGGGCATATGCAGACAATGACTCGACATATCTCCTTTGCCCTTCAGCATATATCGTATCAAAGGCAAGTGATGATTTTCCGGAACCACTGAGACCTGTAATAACTACAAGTTTATCCCGTGGAATTACCACATCAATATTTTTTAAATTATGTTCTCTGGCCCCCCTGATTACTATCCCATTCTGCTTCATGAATATATTTTAACACAGGTTAAACAGGTAGTTCGACTATATATTAAAATACTTTTTCATTACATTGACTTATGCATCTTTGTAAAATAAAATAGGCGTAGCAAAATTCATAGGACATATTGGCCTCAATGGAAAAAAAACATGTAACTTTCAGATTAAGGCTAATTTATAAGCTAATTATCAGTTATGCCGCTATAGCAATTTTCACATCAGCGGCTGTACTCTATTCTCTGGCGGGCACCTATTCAATAAACACTACCGCAAGAGACCTTGCAAGGAATGACTTTGCGATAATTAACATTATTCACAAACTGAGCGAATCTATTCAGGCGCAGGAAAGAAACGCTGGGAAATATGCCATTCTTAAGCGTTTTGAGTTTAAGGATCTTTTTGAGCGGCGTGAACAGGAATTCTTAAAAAACCTTAACGAACTTCAAAAAACCGGCACTGAACTTAATCTTAATTCATTAATTGAAAGTTATCAGACTTACAGGGCTGAGGTGGAGAAAATCTGGACTGATGACGCAGAATACTCCCAGTCCCTGAAAGATGCAGCAGATGGGGTCATCACAGCTATTAATACTGTTTATGATGACCATCAGTCACTCCTGGCGGCAAAGATTGAGTTTGCAAATCTTAAACAAACGGAGACCATAAAATGGACATTGATACTTTCTTCCACAGGCATAATACTCTCGATACTTATTGCAGTAATTTTCACATATAATATTTCATCAGCAATAAATAAACTGAAAAAAGCAACTTTACGAATTGCAACAGGTGATTTTGATTATGATCCAAGTATACCACCGGGAGATGAAATCGGGGATCTTGCGGGAGATTTTACCCGCATGGCTGCCAAGTTGAAGATCTATGAACAGGTCTGTCTTGACGCAAGTCCACTTACAAGACTCCCCGGAAACATTGCAATAGAGGATGTTATTAACAGCAGGTTGAAAAATGGTTCTCCTTTTGCGGTATGCTACGCAGACCTGGACAACTTCAAGGCATATAATGACCGGTATGGTTACATCAAGGCCAGTGATGTAATCAAGATGACTGCAGAAGTTTTGTATGATTCAGTTTCGCGGCATTCAGATGTTAATAACTTTGTAGGACATATCGGCGGCGATGACTTCATAATGATTGTACCGTCAGATAAGGTTAAACCGGTATGTGAGACAGCGATAAAGGATTTCAATGAGAGGATCAGGAAATACTATTCGCCAGATGATGCAGAGAGGGGCTCTATCGAAGGAATTGACCGTTATGGTGTTCCACGCGTCTTCCCCATAATGACTATATCCATAGCAGTAATCATGTGCCAGGATGGTGAATACACATCAGCTGTTGATATAGGACGTGCTGCTGCTGATACGAAAGGTAATGTTAAAAACAGATCGGGAAGCAATTACATGATAAATTACGGAAAGAACATCGGATGAACAGAGGGGTTTTCGAATGAATAAAATCTGTTTTTTGTTATTTTATATCACTGTAATCTGGGGGGTCAATGGTTGTGCCATCATTAATCCTATCAAACAAGAATCTACGCTATACTCTGCCGCAGACAAGATAAAAAAAGGAGATGTCAATGCTGCAATTGTCCTGCTTGAAGAGACAAGCTCTAAAGATAGTGTCCCTGGCATTACCGATGAGGCTTTGTTCCGGCTGGGGCTGCTGTATCTGGACCAGAAACCAAGGGCAAAAGGTCTGACAAAGGCACGTAATGTGTTTGAACGATTAAATAAAGAATATCCTGGAAGCGAATGGAATATTCTGTCAACACCACTCCTGAAATACCTTAAAGAAATGACATCGGCCCAGCGTAAGATTGAAAAACTTGAAGAAACCAATACATCTATTTTAAAGGAAAACAAGAAGTTAAAGATTGATATTGAACGGCTTAAAACCTTTGATCTCGAAATAGAGCAAAAGCAGAGCCCCTAAAAAATTCCTCAGCAACTAATAAATCTAAGCACCCGGCGCAAGATGCCCTGCAAATCCTATAAGAGAATATTGAGGAACGGCATATAGCAATTCTGCCTGAAACGAGATATTGCCTCACAACATGAGGCACTTTGACAATGTGTATATAATATTATATACTACACATGGAGGTAATGGGAATGAAGCGTAATTTAAAAGTGCGAAAACAGTTTATTCTTGACCCTGACAAGATTAAAACCGTGAGGAAAATAGTGGAGGCAAAAACAGACACGGAGGCAATAGACATGGCGCTTGATCACATAATCGCAAACAGCAGGATCGAGGCAATGCTCAAATCAATAAAGGGAAAAGGGAAAATACGGGATGTCTATCAAAGGATTTCAGACTAAGATTATCTATGATACATCAATATACATCCCTTTCATTAATAATGGCACTCCTTACCCTGCTAATGAAGTGAACATCGGAAAACCGTTGACTTATCTCAGTGCGGTAGTAGCAGAAGAACTCTATGCCGGAGCTTTTGACAATACATCCATTAAATTACTCGATAAAATGTATGAGACATTCGAAAGTCTTGGAAGATTAATAGCCCCTTCAGCGCCTGATTGGCAAAAAGCAGGAAAGGTTGTAGCGGCACTTGCTGATAAGTATGGGTTTGAGGAAATATTCTTATCCCGAATGGTAAACGATGTCTTGATTTCCCTGTCTGCAAGACAAATCGGGGCAATTGTTGTAACACGCAATATAAAGGATTTTCTCAAGATCAGGGAGTTTGTAAATATTAATATTTACAGTAGTGATGTCTTCTGAGAATGCTTCAAAACATACATGAAGGTCTCTCTTCCCCAGCTCTATATCTGCAAGTTTCTTCAGGGTTGCATTCCTTAGTTTTGTATATTCAATTGAGGCGGTTTGTGAGTGGATTAACTCATCCCCTGTCCGGCGGAGTTCCTCGTCGCCATAATCAAGCAGATATTCATTAAAGCTCAGGATGGAATTGGGCAGGCAGAACCTCTGTATCTCTCCAGGCTTTGCGAACTCCATGAACTCCTGTCCTGTCCTGCCGGTGCGATAGCATGCTGTGCAGAAGCCTGGGGCGAAAACAGACACAGAGTCAATAGACAACAGGGCGCTTGATTACATAATAGAAAACAGCAGGTTCGATACAATGCTCAAATCAATAAAAGGAACAGGAAAAATCAAGGATCAGCCTAATTGGACAGCAAGCATAGAGACCGACCCGCCATCAACTCCATTTACCGGAAAAGAGATCCCATCATTCCCCCTGCGAAGGCCGAGGACATAGAGCAACGGCAGGTAATGATCCGGTGTCGGGACAGACAACAGTGCATCCTGTCCAAGACTCTCGTAATTGACAATCTGCGTATCATCTCTCCTGAGCAACAAGTCCTGCACCTGTTTCTCAAATCTTACAGCCCAGTCAAAAGGCTGAGTCTCATAACGCCCCCACGCGTAGGCGTGTAAATTATGAACCAGATTGCCGCTGCCTATGACCAAAACACCTTCTTCCCTCAATGGTGCAAGCCGTTTGCCCATTTCATAATGGAACTGTGGCGCTTGCCTCTCATCAATACTGAGTTGAACGACGGGGATATCCGCCTTCGGAAAGACGTGAGTCAGCACCGACCAGGTTCCGTGGTCGAGCCCCCGGCTTTCGTCAAGTCCTGCTGAAACAGGGGCAAGCAACTCTTTAACGCGCCGGGCAAGGGCTGGACTTCCGGGTGCCGGATATTCAACCTGATAGAGTTCCTGCGGGAAGCCGCCAAAATCGTGGATTGTACCCGGCATGGGATTCGCCGTCACTGCACAGTCCGGTATGTACCAGTGAGCAGACACGGCAAGCACAGCCCTGGGACGCGGGATT
>JADLDG010000081.1 GCA_020846775.1 Nitrospirota bacterium | reverse complement strand
CGCATTCATCGGATTGCCATGTCCGAGGAAGACAGCCGGCATCAGGTCCGTCATGAAAAATTCTCCTTAATTTCACTTTGCCCTATTGTCCTATTCCGATTTGTTTCATGTACGTCGCGTTGTCCCAGAACAGCCACTCTTCAATCATAACCCCGTCTTTCCAGTGCCCATCGGTGAATTTTTCCAGCTCCTTTTTCACCTTTTCGATCTTTGCCTTCATTCCAGGCGAATAGATACCATCATCGGAACCGCCTGCAAATGTTGATGGGACAGCCAAAGATAGAATAAGTATCGCAAGTAACCCAAATCTGCAAGTAATATTCTTCATTTTGTCTTACTTTCTGATTTGGAACATCTAATATTATATCAGAGATAAAGGTCTCTCTTCCTCTCCTCTCTCTCTTCAAGCTCTTCAAATTTCTTTAGGGTTGCGTTCCTGAGTTATATATCTTCGATTGAGGTAAGGTAGAGTGCACCGCTATATCACATCCACTCGATTCAATTGTTGGGTAATGTATCTTTCTCTTTCTTCGCATAATACAAGTTGTTCAGCTTTCGGTTCAATGTCATGATTGTGCCTTTTTATACTTGCAGGAAAGTTATAAACTAACGCCTCGACAATTGACCGCCTGTTCTCTATTTTGCCGCCTGAATGATAAAAATGATCTTTTGTAACGATATTAAAGCGCCGCCAATACTTATGCACCATTTCATTTTCGCGGTAATCATTATGATGCCATGTAGACAGGATAAAACGCGCTTTTGTGGACGATAAAAGTTCAAATAAACGACCTTCATCATCTTCTGTCCAGCCGTTATAGTAATCAACGTAACGGCCTGCGTATGGAGGGTCGCAGTAAATAATATCATTTTCTGTTGCTTCTAAAATCACTTCTTGAAAAGATTTATTAAGAAATATCCATTCCGGTTGAATGAGACATGCGACATCATGCACTTGGTTAACTATCTTAGTTATGTACGCCTTACTAAAACGTTTTGGCTTTTGACAAAAAGGGATGTTCCACCCACCTTTTTTATTGAAGCGCATCATGCCATTAAAGCCAGCCCTGGTTAAAAATAAAAAATCCAGAGGATCATGTTCTCTGTTGAAGCGATCTCTAATAAAGTTAAAGTGGTCGTAACCATTACTTCCAGCCTTCTGAAGTTTTTCGCCTTCTGTTTCTAAATATTTTCTAACAGCCGATGGCATTATTTTGCCTTTCTGAATATCTCCATAGAATCTAATAATGTGTGGATTGGTATCACTAAGTAATGCTTGTCGGAACCCGGAGTTAACGGCTACAACACCTGTTCCAATAAAAGGCTCTATCCAGCGACCGGTAACAGATGGCACCAATGCCCGAATCCACGGTACAAGTTTCGTTTTGATGCCTTGACTCTTAATTGGAGGAATAATTATACGCATCATTCATCCTTCTTCTGTTTTCTGGTAACCATAGGCACTATCATTTTTTTATCACCACGCTTAAAATCAATGAAGTCTTCGAGACGACGAATCGTAATGGTTTTACCTTTTCGCTTCATAGTAGTTAATCCGTAGTTCATCCAGTATTCATCAAACCAATCTTCCCCCAGCTTTGCAAAAACTCCATTCCCTTTAAAAATATCATCAATACAGGTGATTGAGCCGATGTTAGCAGTATTGCCTGAGCCTTGACGGTCACTTGCAAGCTGCCATTTCTCACATGTAAAAAACTGAAAATCTTTAATAACTGACGCAATAGAACGAAGGCTCTCAACTTTTGTTACCTTTCTATGACCAATTCGATTTGTATTCCCTCCATCATCATTGAGTTCCTCCACATTTATAATGTCGGTTTCACCCAAGTCTTTACTATATGCACGCGAGTAGATAATTCCTAAGCAGAAGTGCCCTAAATATTCACTATATGGAAACTGTATGTTTTTTGTTGATGTGCGCTTCTTAAAGTAAGCACCATGACTACCCAAAGTAAAGCCATTAACATGTCCTGAAAAAGTCGGATCTCGATAAGTAGTCTTAAGATCTACAGCAAATTTGATGAGTGGATCTTCTTTACTTACAAAGCTCAAATCTGGATACCAGTTTTGGTGTTCGGCAAGGACAATTGAGTATTGATTCTCTTCAGCGAACTGTAAAATTTGAGGAAAGAGGTGAATTTCTAATATCTTTGAGACGATCTTAGTGTCTGAACTAATGGTGTATATATTCCTGTATATGTCTATAAAGCCTTTAACAGTCCATTCACCATCTTCAGCACTGACATATTTAGTGAGACATGATACAAAGGTATGTAGTGCATCAGAAAATATGCGTTTAGCCTCTTCACGTTTAGATTTATTCAATTTTGCCATGTCTTATATTATATCTGTTTTGTTTGTTTGTCACTAACACTTACCGTGAACACCCCATGCAACCTGCACACTCCGACGCAAAATCAGGAATCAGTTATCAATTGGAAAAGACTTCATATCAGAATTTAGACACAACGAATAAGCCGACTCACCTCTTTATTCATTTTAAGAGCTTGAAGTCATGTAACCTCAGTGAGACCTTTAACTCCTCGATTTTTAAAGGTCCCATGATTTCCTCAGACAGCAATAACTACCTGCTCCATAGTAAAGATTTTTCATACACATAGCCTACTAACAACACGGGTCATTGTCGGAAACCCGCTAGGGGTTAGATTTTACTTCAAATTGTCTGTGATAATCGTCCACGCATTCTTTCTATCGTTATCGTCAGCGGTGAATTGTTTTAAGTCATGCCAACGAAATCCTGGGTCTTTTCGCGGTTGTCCATCTTTCTTGGCCTTGCCAATGTACTTTTTGAATTGACCCGATACTCGTTCCGCCAGGGTATCGTATTCATATATCCACACGTCCGGCATACCAGATTCTTTTAGTTCAACAAGTGCGACATACAGGTTCGGATTGTTCTGTTTTGTCTCTATGTCACGCCCCAGCTTCCATCCTGCTTTGTTGGACATGGATCGCGTCTTGACCTGAAGCGATACCGTTCGTGTCCCAGGTTGATTTGTAACAACGACATCAAAGAGAGGATTGTTCTTTGGTGTCAGTAATGCAAGGTAGCCGAGACGACCGAGTTCTGCGCACACGAAATACTCGCCTGCTACACTGATCAAATTGTTGGATAAATCCTTTGCCATTTCACTCTTTTATTTTGCCTAACAATAATAATACTGCACAACTAATCCTTATGACAATGCAAACTTTGCAGTATATTATAGCACAATTCATAATCAGAATTGGCGCTTCTGAGGATAAGAAAGGTGATAATCCTCATAAGTTGTTTGCACCTGGGGCATAATAGTGGCTCTGCTTCGAGAGGCTATAATTACTTAACGAGACCTTCCACAAGTCTATTTAATGACTTCATATCTTCATATACAACGCTCAGGATAAAAGGCCTTATCTTATGCATGTCCCCTTTATTTGCCTTTTTTCAGAGCTGCTATATATTCTACCCTCCTTATTTGAGGATTAATCACAGGACAGTAGCCGTTCTTCATGGTTAGAATACTTAATAAAAGTCTCCCTATTCTTCCATTACTTTCTATGAAGGGATTAATGGTTTCAAATTCAGCATGCAGGTCGCTTGCCCATTCAAGTCTGTATCAGCCATATTATGTGACCCCATTAAAAATAAAGGTCTCTCTTGCCCTGCTCTATCTCTTCAAGCTTCTTAATGGTTGCATTTCTGAGTTTTGGGTCTTCGATTGAGGCGGTTTGTGATTGGATTAACTCATCCCCTGTCCGGCGGAGTTCCTCGTCGCCATAATCAAGCAGATATTCTTTGAAGCTCAGGATGGAATTGGGCAGGCAGAACCTCTGTATCTCTCCCGGCTTTGCGAACTCCATGAACTCCTGTCCTGTCCTGCCGGTGCGATAGCATGCGGTGCAGAAGCTCGGGGCAAAGCCGTCCTTTGAGATGTGCCTTATGACCTCACATGTTGTTCTTTTATCTCCTATCGAGAACTGTCCCTTTAGGGTATTTTCTTCATCCCCTGCAGAGTAGCCGCCAGGATAAGTCCTTGAGTTTGTACTTATCTGTGATGCACCGATATGGAAAAGCATGTTCCTGAGTCCGGTGTCTTCCCGTGTGCTCAGGATGATTCCTGTATACGGTATGGCAAGCCGCAATATGGCGACAATCTTCATAAAGTCTTCATCACTAACTGCATAGGGTGGATTGACGGAGAGCGGGGCGCCGGATGCAGGCTCAATCCTTGGAACTGATACGGTATGGGGACCGACTCCATACTCCTTCTCCAACTGTCTTGCATGATATAGCAAGGCCAGGACTTCAAACCGGTAGTCATAGAGTCCAAACAGGACACCCATTCCAACATCGTCTATGCCTGCCTCCATGGCACGGCCCAGAGCCGATAATCTGTTGTCATAATTGTGCTTTGGTCCGAAGGGGTGCATCTTTAGATAGGTTGGAAGATGATATGTCTCCTGAAATATTTGATACGTGCCTATACCCGCGGACTTTAACCTCCTGTATTCATCAACCTGAAGCGGTGCGACATTTACATTTATCCTCCGTATCTCGCCTTTATCAACCCTGGCTGAGTAGATTACATCAATAGCCTTTTCTATATATCCTATGCCGGATTCTTTCGGGTCTTCACCGGCAACCACCAGCACCCTCTTATGTCCGTCCCTGATGATTGCCTCGCACTCTGACCTTATATCTCCCTCTGATAGAGTTCTTCTTTCTATCTCCTTATTGTCCTTTCTGAAGCCACAGTAGAGGCAGTTGTTAACGCACTTGCTGGTAAGATAAAGAGGGGCAAAGAGGACGAGCCTGTTACCATAGATCGCCTTCTTTACCTCTTCGGCGGTGCTGTAGAGTAATTCCGTTAACCCCTTGT
>JADLDG010000080.1 GCA_020846775.1 Nitrospirota bacterium | reverse complement strand
TATTCGTGCCTCCTATGCTATCAACCCGATTAACAGCATTTTTCAGTTTCTCCCTATTTCCCGCGACAATGATGAGGCTTTGACGGAGTGTCACTGATTCGTCGAAATCAACAATTGTAATTTTATCTTCATCATCAACAAGATCTATAAATAAGTGTGCTGCACTCTTTCGAAGGTTTTTTGGATCGTTGGAAGTCATGCTTCCGGAACTGTCAATAATGAGAGCAACATCGACGTTAGTTGATGTAGTTTTATCTGAGATAACAATGTGGTTTAAAGTCTTCCCCGCTTTCTGAATAACCCCTGGATTTTTAATAATATTTTCTGGATAAGCTCCAGAAATGTATTCCCTCCAAAATATGGATTTTAGGTGGTGTTGGTTATCGTTTGGATTATAATATGCCCAAATTTCTGTTCCATTTACTTCATCTATGCAATAATAATAGTCCCATTCTATTCCATCACCCTTTGCTTTGATATGGTAAGTATCAAGTGGTTTATCGATAATAACAGACTTTCCAGAATCTAATTTGATATCATCTTTATTATCAATTATCCAATATTTTTGACCAATTGGCTTAATTACATCTGCATAAGGATACCAGTGTGAATTTTTGTTCTCTTTATATTTTGTCTTAAAGTTCTCCCATGTAAAAGGTAAAGAATTTGCTTTGTTTGACCCTTTGACTGTATACCAGTTTGTTCCAGTCAACGATTGCCATTGTCCCGCCCAATATGTTTCATCCCCATATGCCATCCAAGTAACCGAGGCAAGGGTTCGAATATCATTAATGTCATTTACATTGTTTCCTAGCAATTTTTTATGCTCTTCTAATGTAATTTTTGTGGTTTCCGTTGAATTTAACTTCTCAATTGTCGACCATGTTTCCTTGAGCAAATCTATTTGGAAAGGTCCTATTCCTCGCGAGAAATAGAAATCAGTAACATTAATATGTTGATAACAATCCGGACCGGTTTCTCTCACAGTACTGCTATGAGCCGAATAACCAAATTTGCCTCCTTCTGCGTAAGCAAGGGTTGCTAATACAATTTTATATTGATCTTTTGATATTCCCCACTCGTCATTAAAGTATGCAGGATTATTTTCCACAAGCTGACTTATGTTATCGAGAAACGCTTCAAGTGCTTCGTTGTCCGAAGGGATTATTTGAGTATCATCCTCTGTTGAAAAAGTTCTGACATTATCTGCATCGATTGGATGTTTCTCAGTTTCTCCTGTTCCCTGAGAGTCGGCATGAACCGCACGATAATAATAGGCAGTGCCTGATTCCAGTCCCGTTAAATTATATTCATAATTTGGATTTCCAGTTGATACTGTTGTATAACCAACCTTGGTTTTAGGGACGGAGCCGCCTTCATACCTAAAACATACATCATAGCTTTGCCCAGGAATAGGATTTTCTATATGCCCTTTTAAGATTGCAAATGTAGTTCCAATTTGACTTATTTCATCTGTTACTAATTTTGGTGAATCCGGTACAACAGAACTGGAGTTCAAACGGTAAAACGTACATCGGTCCCAAGCTCTATTGCCATACATATATGTGATTCTCTTTTGAATCATATCTTCTGTGTGACCATTGTATAATACAAAATTGTCTGTGTCATACCCGACAGCGATGATTGCATGTTGATATTTATCTGAAGCGTTTCCATAAATCGCAATGTCTCCCGGCGAAAACCAGGTCGGTTCTGAAGGATTCTGTGATTTTAAAATTTCTTCTGAGTAATATCCTTTTGACTTTAACCATGCATTGAGATTATCACAACCGATAATTGATCCATTTTTATCAATATATGTATCTAATGTTAGCCCTCCAGCAATGAGACATTGAGAAACAAAGTTTGCACAATCCCCTCCTTCGTAAGTATAGTCATGATATTCTGGATTTCGATTTACGCCCCCCCATATTTTTGCATATTGCACAGCAGCGTCAGCATCGTAAACTGATGGAATTGGTGTGGTGGTTGGCTCGGTGGTCGGCACGAATTGAACTACGTTGAAAAGTGTTATGGCAGTCACAGGGTTGGCACTCTGGAGGCCAATGGCCGAGACATTGACGATATATTCATCGGCCTTGAAGGTTGTAGTGTCAACCGGGAAGGACCATGTGTTGAAGCCATCATTTCCCCTGACAACATTCACGGTACCTGAAGCATTGAATATTCCGGTTTGGGGGACTTCAGTCGGTCCGAACGAGGAGGAATAGACCTCAACAAGAAGCTCGTCATCGACAGCCAGGTTGGTGGTTCCCTCGATCTCGAACTGGTCTCCGAGCATTACTTCAGGGATCTGGTGAATGTTGATCTCCGGCACTTCGATCATGAACTGGAGCTTGGTGTAGTTATCGTCAACCATCGAATTGTCGAGGGCTGCGGTTAGTGCATTCACTGCATCAGATCCCGGCAGGCTACCTGGCCCTTCGAGTGTGAAGAGGACCGAGTTCGCAGTGGGGTAAGGTCCGACGACATATCGGAAGGCGTACCCATCGGCTGCCATGGGGTATACATCGAATACATCGTTGTTCATCGGGTGCTGAACGACGACGAAGTACTGGCCGCTGGTCATACCTGATGTCATACCCCCGTCGATTTCATACTCAAAGGTTCCGTCATTGTTTACATACTCAATGCTGTAACCGATGAAAGAAGAATTAGAGATATTACCGATAATCCAAATAACAACGCCTTGTGAGGGATCACCTTCTGCAACACCACGAATGTACATATCGTCACCCTTGGCAACGATGCTGTTGGAGACCGTGGCAAGAACAAAAGGTGAATCTTGAATGGGTGTTTGAGGGACGGTAACAGGAATCGATATTGATTTTGAACTAGAACCCGCACTGTTTGATACGGTTAAATTAACGACAAACGTAGTATTGGCATTCGTTACGAATGTATGGACGGGGTTGGCCGTTGTCGCAATTGCACTTCCATCTCCAAAATTCCAATAATACGTAAATGGAGGTGTCCCAGTCGATTTATCGGAAAATTGTACTGATAGTGGCGAATTCCCAGACGTCTGATTTGCAGTAAAATTTGCATGAGGGGATCTGACGATTGGACCATTGCCTGTAACATCCACCTCGGGAAGTTCTTCACAGTTGCAGTCAGATAACAGTCCAGCATCCATCCCTTTCCTGAATGCGTCAACTCGCTGGGCAGACGTGCCGTGCGTGAATGTATCAGGGACGACGTATCCCATGGGCTGCGTCTCATTCCGGTCGTAACCAATGAAGCTTGCGGTATTTAGTGCCTCTTCCAAGTCACCCCTTTCAAGGACCAGGTCACCAAACTGAGCCTGGTATGCCCAGACCGCTGCATAGCAATCGGCCTGTAGTTCAACCGCTTCCGATAGTGCATCGGCGTCGGCTTCACTTATCAAAGATTGTTGCTGGTTGACATACTGCAGAGTACCTAGGAGATTTTGCACATGGTGGCCAACCTCATGAGAAATGACGTATGCGTAGGCAGAATCAGCGGGATCTAGAAGCTGCTCCATTTCATTTAAAAAATTGAGGTCTATATACACAGTCTGATTTTGTGAGCAGTAGAGTGGCCCGATATCGGTTGTAACTTGACCGCACCCTGTGCTGACATTATCTTCGAATACGACAAGATTCGGGGGGCTATATGTTCTAGCCAGATGGTCTTCAAAGATGATGGTCCAAGTCTGGTCTGTATCTGCGAATATCCTTGATGTAAGGTCAATAATCTCGTTTTGTTCTTCTTGGGTTATTGCAGGGGGGACAGTCGAATAGGTGAGGAGGGCGTTTCCCCCGCTGTCATTGATGGTCAGGGTATTTCCAGAGAGGGAATAGGATGCGGCACCCTGGAGGGTGGACAGGTATACCGTCTCCTGGGTCATGACCCCGGCAGGTTCACTACAGGTCATTTTGGTAGTCGCTGGTGGCCCCATTTGAAGTCCGGCAGTGGTTGCTTCATAGTAGGCAATATATTGATTGCACCCTGCCAATCCGGATACCTCCCCCTGAGTATCGAAGAATGCAGTGATCATAGTTCCGGGCTTAATCGAGAGTGACCCATCGCCCTCGTTCAGTGCTACGAGATACCAGGTTATTACGATTAGTGACTGCGGTGCCTGTTGCGTAGCCACAGGAGATTCAACCAGCGTTTCAGCCCCAGCGATTCCTACTGTGAAGAATGTAACGACAAGAGCAATGGTAAGTATGAAATATGGATTTGCTTTCATGAATGCCACCATAGCAAGGAAACTCTTGCAATTTTATTGAATGATTTTTTACATCTGGATTTTGTTCTATTTCATCGGAGGAATGATTGTCAAAGGCACACAATCCAATATTATAGATTGCGGTAGCCAGTCCTCAAGCCGATCATTCCTCAAATAAATTGCGAGGATTCCCAGTTTGGGGATTATTTTATGGTGACATAAAATTGACGCCGAATTTTCCCTTTCCTCAATCGACCGAAAAAGATGATATTTTGTGATTATGTTGGTTAAATCATGCCATTTTTCGTTGCCACAACTGTAAAACGAAATGGTGTGGGGCAGGGCTGGGTGTAAAAAATAATCAAAAGCGGGGAAAATGTGCGCGGCCACCAATCGGGGCGCATTACACGCTCCGTTCTACCTCCCATCCCTCGCACTCGGTATAAGATCTCTGTTTTAATCGATTATTTTTGGGAGATAACACATTTTTGGCCATAATTAATCATCTATTTACCACAGATAAGGGCTCGGTCTCCGGAAGGTTGACCGGCGCCCTGGTGTCGCTCCGCTTCGGCGACGCCCTCACTGCGTTCGGTGGCGGCCTCCGCTCCGCTGGTCCTCGAGTCTCGGGATAGCCGACGGTCGACCGTGCTCCGCACCGTCTCCCTGGTCTCTCTTCTCGGGCTGGTGGGATAGTGACTCCCGTGATTTCGTCGCAGGCTCCTCATCACCGGCTGCACATTCCCGCTCCTCGCGGACCGTTTCACGGACCGTTCGTCGCTGTTACTGGGAACTCTCCCTCATGCTCTTTCCCCGGGTGAGTGCCCGGAGGGTCGAACCGGGCGGCACACGGTGCCGGCCACGAGGCAGCCGCTGAGCGGAGCGGGAGAGTGGGTGCAGGAAAAAAACATCTGAAGAAAATATTCATTTCAAAAAAGGATAATTAGGTTGAAAATTTTATTATTCCGAAAAGGATGAGAAATTAAGTAATCTTTTGTTCCACATCTTTTTGTTCCACATCTTTTTGTTCCATACATTTTTTGTCCATATCTTTTAAGGCTTCTTTAACACCCTCTCTGACTGCCTCTTTACTTCGGTTTTTCTGTTCGCTATATAAGAGGTATACCCCGACTAATATTAATGGAATACCAATAATAGCTCCAATGATCGTGATGCATAATACTGCTCCAATTACGAACAACACCATTGCTAGAATAATACGAAGAAAACCCATAGATATCAACGGAGAGTTCTCTCTTTTTACGATCTAATAATAATGTCTATTTGACTTTTCGGCAGTATATCTAAACTGCTGGAAATT
>JADLDG010000079.1 GCA_020846775.1 Nitrospirota bacterium | reverse complement strand
GAAGCACCTAAACAGCCTTAAACTTTCCTTAAATCCCCCCTTTAATAAAGGGGGGCTGGGGGGATTTTCCCCTGGTAAAATGAACCACATGAAGATCATAACCTGGTTCAGCATTATCGTCGCTGCAACATTCCTCAACGCCTGCGGCAAAAGCGACATCGCAAAATCAAGCCAAGTCCTCGCAAAGGTCGGTGATACGGAGATCACGACAACATATTTTGAAAGGCAGCTAAGCAACCTCCCCGAATCAATGCAGAAACTCTCCCTCGAAGGGGAAGGAAAAAGGGCGCTGCTGGACGGAATGATCAACAGAGAAATACTCTACAAAGAGGCGACAAAGAGGAAGATAGAAAATAATGTTGAACTGCGAAGAAAGATGGATGAGATAAAGAAAGAGCTTGTAATAAATACCTTTATCCAGAATGAAGTCGCCAGTAAGATCAAGATAGATGACAAAGAGATACAGGACTATTTCAACAGCCACCCGGAGGAGTTTAAAAACAGGGAGGAAATAAGGATCAGCCAGATTGTAGTTCCGGAAAAGAAAGAGGCAGACGATATCCTGTCAAGATTGAGGGGTGGAGAGGATTTCGGGAAACTCGCGGTTAAATATTCCATAGACAAACCGAGTGCCATAAGAAATGGCGATGTCGGATTTTTCACATACAATCAACTACCCTCCCAGATCCGGGATAGCGTCTTCAGGATCAGTACCGGAGGGATTAGCGAGGCGCACAAGTTGCCGGGGGGTTATGAGATTTACAAGATTATGGACAGAAGGGTCGTTTCATATACCCTTGACCAGATAAAAGAGCCCCTCAGGCTCCAGCTTATGAAACAGAAATACAACGAGTCATTAAAGAAAGTACTTGCGGATCTGAAGAAAAACGTAAAGATCCAAGTCAACGAGAGCCTGCTGGAGAAATAATTTCACTCCCCCATTGAGCGATTTAGCGCGGGGCTTACAAAGAAAGGACATTATGACTACACTCATGTTTCCAGATGGAGAAAAACTTACAGAACGGTTGCTCCCCCTTGGGCAGGCACAAGAGTTGAAAATCTTTTCCCGGGATTATCCCTCCTGGGACCTAACCCCCCGACAAATGTGCGATATCGAGCTTCTCCTGAACGGGGCCTTATTTCCATTAAAGGGGTTTATGGGTCAGGCAGATTACGATCGGGTTGTGGAGGAGATGCGCCTCTCCGATGGCACCCTCTGGCCCATCCCGATCACATTGGATATCACGGAAGAATTCGCCGGGAAAATCAGCGTCGGGAGTAGTATTGCCCTGCGGGACCCCGAGGGGCTCCTGATCGCTGTAATGCAAGTGGCCGATCTATGGAAACCGGATAAATCCCGGGAGGCCCAACTCGTCTACGGGACAGATGATTCCCAACATCCCGGCGTTGCATACCTATTCAACGATTCCCACCCCGTCTATGTGGGAGGCATAATCTCTGGAGTCGAGATGCCGTATCATTATGATTTTAAGGAATTGCGGCACTCCCCTGTAGAACTTCGCGAAAATTTCAGTAAAAGGGGATGGCACCGGATTGTCGCGTTCCATACCCAGAACCACATCCATCGCGCCCATTATGAGATCACCCTGCGTGCAGTCAAGAGCGTTGAGGCGAATTTGTTGATCCATCCGGCCATCGGCGTGACTCTGTCTGGGAATAATGACCATTATGCCAGAGTTCGCGGGTATGAACGCCTCCTACAAAGGTATCCAGAACAGACAACAGCCCTGAGTTTGGCACCGATGGCCACGCGGTTAGCCGGCCCCAGAGAAACCCTCTGGCATGCAATAGTGCGTAGAAATTATGGTTGTACCCATTTCATTGTTGGAAGGAGCCATGCGAGCCCTGGCGACAATGGGCAGGGAAACACTTATTACGGCCCTTATGATGCCCATGCGTTGCTGGACAAGTATCGGGAGGAACTCGGAATTCAAGTGGTTCCCTTCCAGGAGATGGTCTACATTCCGGATCGGGCTGAGTACCTGCCGGCAGACCAGATAAGGCCGGGTGATACGCATCATCCCCTCTCCGGTACGGAATTCCGCCGGCGCCTCCATGAAGATCTTGATATCCCTGAATGGTTTTCCTTTCCAGAAGTGATCGGGGAAATGAAAATTTCCTGCCCCCCGAGACATCGGCAGGGTTTTACCATCTTTCTCACCGGATTATCGGGCGCAGGAAAATCAACCATTGCCAAAGCCCTGATGGTCAAACTCATGGAGATGGGCGGCCGATCCGTGACACTACTGGATGGAGACATTGTCCGCAAGCATCTCTCCAGCGAGCTGGGATTCTCGCGGGAGCACAGGGACCTCAATATCCTCCGCATCGGCTATGTAGCCAGCGAGATAACAAAACATGGGGGTATTGCCATCTGCGCCCCGATTGCTCCATACCACGAGACCCGGAGAAAGGTCAGAGAGATGATCTCCAGAGTGGGAGGATTCATCACTATCTATGTGGCGACCCCCATAGAGGTTTGCGAAATGAGGGATCGAAAAGGCCTATATGCAAAAGCCAGAGCAGGAGTTCTTAAACAGTTTACAGGCATTAGCGATCCCTATGAAGTCCCAGAGTCCGCGGAACTTGTCATAGACACCCAGGATTGCTTACCGGATGAGGCAGCCCAGAGGATTATCCTGAGGCTGGAGAAACTGGGGTACGTAAGGTAGATGTTGAAACGAAGAATGGCCTTGAATCCCAATATGAATTGGCAGATGGGCAAGGTTTACATGGATGATAAGTAAGATTTCTCTCGTTTACAGCCGGCTTGATCACCATTCAAAAGAACTGGTGAACGGGACTGCCGTAACCTTTTCCCTAAAAATGCTGGCCGCCGGGCTTGCCTTTGCCTTGAATGTCACTCTGGCCCGGCTTTTAGGAGCGGATGGTTCTGGCATCTATTTTTTGGCCCTGACGGTTACAACAATCGGAGCAGTTGTGGGCAGGATAGGTCTTGACAACACTATGCTTCGTTTTGCCGCCTCCAATGCCGCTGTAAATGACTGGGCTGCGGTAAAAGGGGTATATACAAACGGGATGAGGATTGCGCTGCTCTCTTCAGGAGTAGTTGCGGGGGTCATGTTTATTATCGCCTCGTTACTGGCCCATAAAGTTTTTTCACAGCCTGAGATCTCAAATCTTATACGCCTGATGGCCTTATCTATAGTCCCTGTTTCTCTCTTTACTCTCCATGCGGAGATACTGAAGGGTATAAAACGCACTGGAGATGCGATTGCCGTACTCAGCGTTTTTGCCCCAGCATTTTCTCTGGCAGGTGTCTATTTGCTTGTGCCAGGATGGGGTGTAAAAGGGGCCGTGTGGGCATATATCTCTGCAAGTGTGATTACCCTTTTTATCGGCATCTATCTATGGCAAAGGGCTACGCCTCAGCTAAATGGCATTGTCGGCGGATTTGACAAATCCAGGATGCTGGAGACAAGCATGCCAATGTTTAGTGCTGCCCTATTGCAACTGGTCATTCAATGGACAGCGACCATTCTGATGGGCATGTGGGCGAGCAGCGTTGATGTTGGCATATTCAGCGTCGCCAGCCGCACCGCCATGCTCACCAGTTTCATTCTGGTTGCCGTCAACAGTATTGCGGCTCCTAAATTCGCAGCATTATACAGGCAGGGAGACATGGAAGCCCTCAGTAAAACAGCAAGGAATTCCACAAAGCTGATGATATTGCTGGCAAGCCCTGTCCTCTTTCTCTTTCTGGTGGTTCCAGGATGGATAATGCATATATTCGGAAAAGGTTTTACAGGGGGCGCAGCAATACTTTCAATCCTTGCAGTCGGCCAGTTTGTAAATGTGGCCACAGGGTCAGTTGGATATTTGCTTATGATGTCGGGAAACGAAAGGCTCATGCGAAACAATCTTGCCGCTTGCGCTGTTATCAATTTATTGCTTAATATCGCTCTCATCCCAACCTTTGGTGTGACTGGCGCTGCTATTGCTACGACAGCTACACTTAGCTTGCAAAATCTAATAGCAGCTAAACTGGTGTCATGGAAGCTCGGCATAAGGACAATGCTGTGATTAGAGATGAAATATGAAGGCTTCATCAATATCGCTATTTCGGTCAGTGTTGACATGTCATTGGATATTGGCACAACACGTCTCCCTTTTGCTCAAGTCAAGATTATTGATGGAGAAAACCAATGACCTTGCCTAACGTTATCATAATAGGTGTACAGAAAGGCGGCACAACCTCTCTGTTTGATTATATGTCACAACATCCTCAAGTCTATGCCCCTCCAGCCATGAAGGAATTCCCGTTCTTTTGCAGAGAGGACTACTTTTGCAGGGGCCTCAAATGGTTCAGCGGCTTTTTTGAGGATTGGAAGAATGAAAAGGTGATTTTGCACGGGTACGTCAACTACATATATCATTATGAACCTTCAGCAAAGAGGATATTTGAATATAACAAAGATTCCAAATTGATCTTGATCTTGAGAAATCCTGCTGAACGGGCGTATTCTGCATATTGGCAAGCCCGGAAGATGGGAATCGAGAGCATCGAGTCCTTTGAAGAGGCGATTGAGGCGGAAAAGGCACGACTACACGGCGATTTCATAGAAAGGAGCGGACTTACGTATATCGATCACGGCTTTTATTCAAAACAGTTGAGCCATTTCTACAAATATTTTGATGAGAAAGACATTTTGTTTATCTTATTCGATGAGTTAGTCAAAGATCCTAAAGCAGCGTTGAGGCAGGTTTTTGCGTTCATAGGGGTTGATCCTGTTATTGATGACATTTCTCTCGCGGTGCAAAACCCTGCAGGCCTACCGCGGAACAAGGCGGTTCAAAGTCTGCTGGCCACCACACTCCCACTACCGGCATTTTTAAAGGACATGATGCCCTTGGATAAAAGAATAATGATCAAAAGCTTTTTGAAAAGGCTTAACATCAAGGATACATCATATCCTCCATTGGGTGAGGTTGTTAGCAGGCATCTTTTAAATGTCTACAGGGAGGATATCCTGGCTTTGCAGGATATGATCCAGAAAGACCTGTCTCGCTGGTTGTCTTAAGAACAAGTACTTTTCGCTATTCCCGAATCTATTCTTGTTATTTTCTTATATTGTCCTGCTTCCATTTGATTTGGAACTCGCATTCACCATCAACCTGAAAAGAATTAAGAGTGTGAGAGAGACAATTAGAAGGCGATTGAATTGAGGCGGAAGAGGAAAACAATGCAGCGGTCAGGATGGCGGCATGAGGACAGAGGATGAGAGCTACTCAGATAATTTCAACAAAATACTTGTCAACCTCTGCAATACTGGCTTTTATCTGTGGAATAGTCCTGTCCTTTCCAGCCCCAGTATCTTACAGGCTGGCTTTTATACTGTTGCCAGCAGTAGTTATTTTTTTTGCATTAAATCCTTTTGCTGCATTGATGGTTTTGTTAGTAATCAGACCTGAGCTTGAATTATTCTCCGAATCAGGCTTATTAAAATTTTTTAGTGCAGTCCCCATAATTTTTCTTTTTTATATCTTTTTTGATGTAAACAACTTTAGTTTCTGCTGGAGTAAATTAAAATATTTTTATATTTTTATCCTGTATTCCTTATGCACCATCATCTTATCAATAAATATAAATGAATCAGCAATTCACATCTTAAGACTTTTATCCATAGTTTCTATATATCTCATAACATTTAATCTGACTAAGAAAATAGAGGATGTTGTAAAATTATTATACTGTTTTCCTATAGCTGTTATAATACCAATCATAATAGGTGCCAAACAATTTCTTCTTGGTCAGACTTATGTTACTACTGGTACAGATCTCGTACGGGTAGAAGGATTGTTCACTAATGCAAATTCCTTTGCAAGATTCTTATTCATCATAATGATTGCAATGATTCCCCTCTTCTATCAGCAAAAAGAAAAAAGAAAATCTCTTTATATTTTGATTTTTGTGGTCATTGCCACAATTATTTTCCTTAAAGTCAGAGGAGTTATTCTTGCTGTTATATTATCGCTTCTTTTACTTTTTAACTACCTCCCTATGATTAAAAAGTATTTCTGGATTTTAATCCCATCTATGCTTTTAATATCGATCCCTTTTATGATGAGACTATTCGAAAAGTTGATAAATCCAGTCTCACAGAAAAAATATGGTGAGGAGTCATTTTACTGGAGATTGGAATTTTGGAAGGAACTTTTCAATAATGCCTTCACGAAGAAGCCACTTCTCGGTTTTGGAACAGGGACCTCTATTGATATTAGCAAAACATACACAATATTCATAAATTATCCCCATAACGATTATTTGAGAATCCTCATAGAGAATGGAGTTATAGGACTCATTATATATCTTTTATTTTTTATCTCTCTTTTCAGGTCATCTTTTAAGGAAATTAAAATAGAAGAAAATAAATATCTAAATATATCTGCCTTTATTCTCATATCTGTTTATATTTTTATGTCTTCTGCAGCAAATGTTTTTTACAGTGTTGTATATTTCTGGTATTTCTTTGGTTTTCTTGCCATGGTTCATAAAATGAATGTTTTGGTAAAAGAAGATTACTAAATCGTTAGGTAGATATGAATAGATAAGACCCTCTATTATATTCAATGTACTAATTTTAGAAGAGAGGAAAATTGTTATGAAGAAATTCGTTTTATTGTCAGGTGTATTGTTAGTGTTATTAATGGCAGGAACGAAGGCATCCGCAGAGGGAATAGGAATACCTGCCAACTTGAAGGCACCTTCTGGTAACGGAATGGTGGTTTTATCATGGGATAAGGTTGAGGGTGCAACCAGTTACAATTTATATCTTTCAAGACATTCGGGAGTAAATAATTCAAATTACATAACCAAGGCTGGGATGAGTATAACAAATGTAACATCGCCCTATAAACTAACGGGTCTTAATAATAATATAACCTATTATTTCGTTGTTACCTCAAAAAATATTTCTGGCGAAAGCTCACCATCCAATGAAGTAAGTGCAACCCCACAAACCACATCAAATAGCGCAATATTTTTTAAAGATATCTCATCAATAACAGGATTAAGCCAAACTAAAGCACCAGCTTTTGGAAATCCGTTATGGGGTGATATCAATAATGATGGAAATCTGGATATTATAGACACTCATCATCAGCGTTCGATCTCAATTTATTTAAATAATGGTGATGGAACGTTTAAAGATATAACAGAAAATTCTGGAATCATAAATACTCTATCCAAGTATGACAGACATGGCATTGCCTTGGGAGATTATGATAACGATGGTAATCTGGACTTATTTATAGCCATGGGAGGTGCGTCTGGAAGCGGTCAGGGTAATAGTCAACTTTATAAGGGCGACGGTACAGGACATTTTATTGATGTTGTCTCTGATTCAGGTTTATCGATATTCGATGGTCGTGCATCAGCATGGATGGATTTTGATAACGACGGAGATTTAGATCTACTTGTATCTTTTGCGGATGGAGTTGAAGCTGGAGATGGTGTTGTATATAAAAACAACGGAAATGGGTTTTTTGAGGACGTAACTGATTCAACTGGATTAGCGGATGCGTTCCAGAGCGTAATATCTTTTGCTGATTATGATAATGATGGTGATGTGGATTTCTTTTCTGGCATGCCTGGTAATGATAAATTGTACAGAAATAATGGAAATGGTACTTTCAGTTTAAATACAGCTTTCCCATCGTCTAAAAACTCTTGTAGAGGTGTTGCATGGGGTGATTACAACAACGATGGATTTATTGATCTTTATGTTAATAGAGGGCAAAATGATTACCATAAAGCATTATACTGGGATGGGTCTCGAATTAATTTCTCTTTTGACGCATATCCAGACCCTGGAGAAGTAACATTTAAGTGTGAGTCATGTAGTAGTATTACTTTTAATTTTCAAATGAGTGGAAAGTTCCCAACAACATCTTATATTTTCATAGGGAGCAGAAAAGAAAATCCTTCTAAAACCCCATTTACCTTAAGTACTAATGAGGTAACAGGGAAACCTGAAATTAATGCAGTTAATGAAGATGGGTTTTTTGTATGGAGGGACGAAGTTAACAATATCTATCATATTCAATGGACAGAATCGAGCGGAACTCATGCTTTTGTGGGGGGAATTACTTCAGAAGGAGAGTTTTCACAGGTAGAAACTAATGTTAGTCCAATATTACTTACAAATGATAAAAATACCCTATATCGGAATAATGGTGATGGATCATTTACTGATGTAACCGAGGATTCTGGTACAGGACATATTGGAAATAATAGTGGAGTAATCTGGGGAGATTTTGATAATGATGGACTCTTAGACCTGTATGTAGTAGACGCAGGAGATATACTTGGGAATAGAGTCAACACCCTGTATCATAATATTGGAAATGGAATATTTGAAGACATGACTTCTGTCTCTGGAGTAAGTGCCGTTGACGCTCCGGGGCGACATTATGGTGTAGCATCAGGGGATTTCAATAATGATGGAGCATTAGATTTATTGTTATCAAATGGATATGGGTGGGGAAATCCTTTATCTTTTGGGAAAACAATACTTTTAAAAAATTCTGGAAATGAGAATAATTGGATAAAACTTATATTGGCAGGCACGAGAAGTAATCGATCGGCAATTGGTTCCATAGTTATTTTAAATACCTTTAGTGGAACTCAAATCCGCCAATTAAATGGGACTGGGGGGGAATTATATTCACAGGGACTGTCCCCCATTCACTTTGGTCTGGGGAATGTAAGCGTGATAGATTCTATAAGCATAATCTGGCCAAACGGTATTCTACAGACATTGAACCACATTCCTGCAAATCGGGAAATAACAATTGTCGAGGGCGTTAATCCTCCGGTTGTTGACCTAATCTCTCCTGTTGAAGGGGTAGAATTTACCGTATTCAGTGACATTACGATTGAAGCGACTGCATCCGCTATCGGTGGTACGGCAGTAAGCAAAGTTGAGTTCTACTCAGGGAGTAATAAAATTGGTGAAGATACGGCTGCGCCATATAGGTTTATTTGGCGCCCTTCAGTTGCCGGCAGTTCTACACTCACAGCTAAAGCGATAAGCGATGATGGATCAACGATGACATCCAGCAGGGTGGATATTACTGTGAAAAAACTCATAGATGACATGATATGTCATTTGAATTTTGATGAAGGCGATTGGACAGTTGCTGTTGATTCATCGGGTAGTGGCAACAGCGGCATCATCAATGGGGCAATATGGACAACTGGTAAGAGTGGGGGTGGATTGAGTTTTGATGGAGTCGATGACTATGTATCGGTTCCACTTATAAACAATGATGAAATTTCCATATCTGCATGGTTTTATAGGAATGCAATTGATACGACGTATGCCGATGCCATATTTGGTGGACGCCGATGGAATTTGGACATACAACTTAATGAAGGTTTTGAATTACGTTTCTGGAAACCTACTCCACACACACTTGAGTTTATACTGATAACAAAAGATGGAAATGGAATCAGGACAAGCAAAACGGCAACATATAGATTTAGCAATTCTGTCGGTAACTGGTATCACGTTGTGGGCACATATAAGAAAACTACCGGTGAACAGAAGTTATATGTAAATGGACAGCTTGTAAATACGCAAATCCATCCGGCAGGAAATACCATAGTGCCGATGACATATTATACTGATATGCGAATAGGATATTCGAGGGTTAATAATGGTTATTTTAATGGTATTATTGATGACATTAGCATTTACAATAGACCCTTGAGTGATCAGGAAGTACAGGATTTGTATAGTAGTAATTAAATTGGGTTAGTCGTCTGCATAGTCTGGTTAACTTCATTCCTCAATATGATTAACGTCTATAAATTATTGACCCTTTAAATATAATAGTGTCGGCATTAGCTGTAACAATATATTCCATGAGACATCTTATAATACGTAAAATAAACCAAACAAGAACATCTTTTAAGTTGTGTTGTGAATCACGTAACATTTTTATCATTTGTCTAGTAGTTTTAATCCTGCCAACATTTACCTCAAATGCATTCTCTAATAATAAATGGACATCTGTACCATTAACATCGGTAAAACAAAGTATACATGAATTACCAGGTGGCGAAGGAATGCAGATGGTCTTTGGGATAGCGTATGCCCCGAGTAATCCCAACATTGTTTATATGGTTTCTGATACATCTCAGGTCTGGAAGAGCACTGACGGAGGCAATTCATGGCAGATGAAGCATAAAGGTTTTAATGCAAATGGTGGTATGTCAATAGCAGTTGATCCTGCAAACGAGAATATTGCGATCGTTGCAGGGTCAATGGCCGACAAAAATAATACAATTTCTCCAGCCGATGGGATTTATCAAACATTGGATGGTGGAGAGAGTTGGGGACTTGTGAAACAAACCCCATATTTTAGAGGAAAAGAAGGCACACACTTTGCGTTTGACCGTAGTTCATCGGTTAAGGGACAAACAATGGTTATTTACGCAGGCACTCATATGGATGGATTAATCAAATCAATGGACGGGGGAACGACATGGACATATCTCGGACTAAAGGGAATTAGAATATTTGATATTAAAATTAATCCAAAAAACACCTTAAAACTTGTTATAGCTACTCAGGATGGATTGTATGGTACAGATGATGGGGGCAGTAATATCAAAAAAATGGATGTAAAAGGCCTATTACTAACCGATCTCCCAATAACAAGTATTGCATTAGACGGAAGTAATCCAGATATTATCTATGCCGCCGCGAGAAAAGCAGGTGTTTATCGTTCAGATGATGGCGGCATTACTTTTTACGCTTCTAATAATGGCTTAATACCAGATTTAGATTATAACCAGATTTCAGTGTGTAATATAGATGCTAAATATGCTTATGTTTCAGTGGAGTCGTATGGTGGGTTAGCCCCATTCTGGAGCAATGATAATGGAAAAGTATGGTATGTACCTCTCACTCTCGACAAAGATGGATTATCGCTTACCACAGGAAGATTTTCTAGCGCACCTATTGCTATCCATCCTGATGATTGCAAGATAGCCTTAACAAGTGCAAACGGGGCCGCTCGAATCATGAAGACTACAGACGGAGGAAAGACCTGGAGTTATTCAAACAATGGGTATACTGGAGGCAGAATGGGGATTGGTAAAGCCTCCCTTGCATTTAGTGATGACCCACTTAGAATGATTTTCTTTTTAATAGACGTTGGACCCGCATTAACAATTGATGGAGGAAATACATTTAAGCTATTGGATATCCCAAGAATAGATGGAAAAACAACTCCAGTTGGTGGAATATTACCCAAAGTAAAATCAACGCGCCCCGCACCCCCCACATTATTAACAATTGATGGAGGAAAATCACCCAATCTTAGTGACCCCTTGCCGGATTCAGGACTACTTGTGACGGCTATCGGAGGTTGGGGTAGCCAAACATTGGCCATCAGCAGAGATAACGGTAAGAATTGGAATGTTATTCCAGACACAGAAGATAATTATAGATTTATTGCATTTCATCCGCAAAAGCCAGATATTATTTATGCACAGGGCTTTATTAGCAAAAATAGAGGTAATTCCTGGAAAAGGGGTTCTGGAAAAGTTATGGGAGTATTCAAAAGTAATGGTGATATTGTTTATTCTATTGATAAAGTTGGAACATATAGTTCAATAATTAAACGTTCAAATGATATGGGAGAAACCTGGGCAGCTCCTTATCCGGAATTGCCTGTTAGGATAGAGTCCATAAACGAAATTGATATAGACCCTTTGAATTCAGATCGTATATATTTAGCGTCAAATTCTGGTTTTTATATTCTTGATGGAAAGAAATGGATACAGAAGGTCGAAGAAAATGGTTTAATTAAAGATCACTTTGGATTACTGTCTTTTAAATGTGTGACAGTAGACCCGAGACATCCGGAGGTTGTTTATACAGGACGATGGGCACCAGGTAAAGGACATTCAAATGGAATTTTTCGCTCAAACGATTATGGGAGTACATGGGAGAATATTACCTATAATCTTGACCAGCCCTTTACAGTCTGGTCTATTTCAGTAAGTCCTCATAATGGAATAGTTTATGTCGGTTCATCACATGGGACATGGAAACTGCCACCGCCTTACTAACAACATTTTTAAATACCATATTATTTCTGAGTAAAAGGTCCGGTAATTCGTCCGGTATGCCAGCCTGAACCAAGACTCAATTATCATGCTGAATAACATTCCACATTCACAAAGTAATCCTATCTTCATAGTTGGCACCCAACGGTCTGGCACGACGTTGCTGCGTCTTATTCTCAATGCCCATTCGAAAATAGCAATTCCCGAGGAAGCCAGATTTTTGATGCCGTTGTTCAAAAAGAATTACCTTGCGCGCGGCATTTCTGGAGCTTCACTAAGAACACTGGTGAAATACCTGTCAAACAATGACCAGTTCAAGCTGTGGAACTATGACCATCAGACATATCTCTCCCGGCTTTCGCGGATGGAAAGTATCACCTTGGCTGAATTGATAGATTCCATGTTTACCAGCTACTGCAGTAGCGAAGGAAAAACAATCTGGGGCGACAAGAGTCTTTTTTTTCGAACTATAGACATATTAAGCAAGCTTTTTCCGGAGGCGCGCTTCATTCATATCGTGCGTGATGGAAGAGATGTATTTGACAGCTGGCGCAAAATGGATCCATCTAAAAATAATGCATCTGTCATTGCCTTAGACTGGGGCTACAAAATATTCAAGATAGAGCAATCCTTCAAAAAACTCGCATTTGATCGTACATTCACGCTGCGTTACGAGGATTTACTTGAGAAACCAGAAGAAACCATCAGGGAAGTCTGCGCCTTCATACAAATCAAGTATGAACCCAATATGCTGGAATTCCATAAAACCAGCCATTTCTATATTGGTGAACATCATTCGAGTCTGATATTCAATGCCATCAACAAATCCAACAGCGGGAAATGGCGGAAAAGTTTAACTTTCCTTGAAATAAAATCCTTCAATCTTCTGGCTGGACACTACCTGAAAAAGTACCGCTACGAGATCGCAGACACACCGATAGGCCCATGCGATATCCTGAAAATAAGTTCTAATTTGGTTGTTGGTATCCCCCAGAGATTAGGCCAGGTCGCGCATGCCGCATGGGTTGGCGCGACGGCACTTAAAACAGGCGGAGCGGCGAAATCATTGCCGGTTGGCATGATGCCGAAAGGAAGGAAACCGCCAGAAGCGCATGAAAAACCCAAAACAGAATCCATAAACGCTCCTTTAAAGACCCTCGATGCCAGAAATCACGATAAAACATCAGACTGACCCAAAAAACTTCGCCTACTATTGGATTGGTATCGCATTTCTATTTCTGAATAAAATCAGACACTCGATTCGTGGCTACACCAACCCACGTCCCTTTCCCATCACACAGATCAAGCAGGCAATCGAATATGATTTATCAATTGTAGATCATTGGCTGAAGATCCTCGCGAAATAAACGGAAAACGATACTGGCCTGGAGGGGAAAGTTATCCTGGAAATTGGCCTAGGCGCTGACCGCGGAATAGGGCTAATCATCCTGGCAAAAGGGGTAGGAAATACAATGCAATGGATGCCAACAATCTCGTCCAATCGGTTCCACCTCAGTTTTACCAGGAGCTTTTTAGATATATAGATGCTAACGCCAAAGAGACTGGCTATTCGGTGGACTTGCATTTTCTGGAAGAACTATTCAAGCTGACTGCAGCGGGGAAAAACGACTTAACTTTCCATTTTTTACATAATTTAAAATATATTTTAGGTTTCTAATAAAATGTCATTACTACAGTATATTATGCAAATATCTCGATCACGAAAGCTGATGCAATTTCATGAATTCCTCAAACCATAAGTTAATGAAATAATTATGGAAGTTGGTGTTGCAGTGCATGAATATTCATCAATTGACAATTTCTTAATTAAAATATATCCATACCCAAAAAACATTACTGCATTAGGTATTGGCGACCTCAGTGAATTTCAAGAGAAGTACCCTGCCGTAACGGCAATTAATATGATGGTAAATTATTCCCCTTTCGAAATAAATCATTTGATATTGACATTCAAATGCTGTCATTGAGCACGTTGGCCAATTTGAAGACCAAAGGTTATTTTTAAAGAAATAGTGAGAGTATCTAAACGTGGGATGATTACTACACCCAATAAGTATTTCCCTATAGAAATACATACGAGAGTTCCACTTCTTCACTGGGGTCCCAAGAACTTAATATTTGACATATTTCTCAATCTTATGGGTAAGTCGTGGGCAACTGGAGATTACATGAATTTATTAAATAAAAATAGACTCTTAAAATTAATGAAACATACCAACGCAAGGAATTACAAAATCATAAAAAATAGATTTTTAGGAATGACAATGACATTTACTGTCATTTGGTGGGAAGATAATTTACCTGAATATAAATCTTAAAATATGAACATCCTTCATATCAATAAATTTCACTATTTTCGAGGAGGTAGCGAAACTGTCTACTTTAAAACAGCAGATATTTTAGCCTCACATGGGCATAAGTCTATCTTCTTCTCAATGCACCATCCAGAGAATTTATCCTGCAATACCAGCAACTACTTTATGCCCTATGTGGATTTAAATACTAACGGCAACAGCGGTATGATGGGTCAACTTAAGACGGCAGGAAGAGTCATTTATTCCTTTGATGCAAAGAGACGGCTCTCCAAGTTGATGGATGAACACCCGGCTGATATTGCCCATCTGCATAATATCCATCATCAGATCTCACCTTCGATCTTGCATGAATTGAAAAAGCGAAAGATACCGGTAGTCATGACCCTTCATGATTATAAGATGGTTTGCGCCTCTTACTCCATGCTGGTTGATGGAAGACCCTGCGAGGCATGTTACAGAGGGAGATATTTTGAAGCAATAAAAAAAAAGTGTGTAAAAGGTTCTCTCTCTAAAAGCGTCATCGCTGCCTTAGAGATGTTCCTCCACCATAAAGTCCTTGATATATATAATAATGTGGATATCTTTATCTCTCCGAGCATCTTTCTGAAGAACAAACTGACTGAGATGGGTTTTCATAATAGGATTGTTCATCTCCCTAATTTTATTGATGCAAATAAATTTGAGAACATTAATGGGAGGGAGGAGAGATTGGATAACTCTGTAGTCTATTTTGGCAGGCTCTCACAGGAGAAGGGGATATCTACGTTAATAAATGCTGCAAGGAAGATCGGGCCGGAAGTCTTATTTAAGATTATAGGAGACGGGTATCTGAGAAGCAGCATTGAATATACGGTCAAGGAAAATGGGATCAATAATGTCCAGTTTTTGGGATATATGAAAGGTGAGGCGCTCTATCAAGAGATAAAAGGGAGTAAGGCCGTTATCCTCCCATCGGAGTGCTATGAGAATAATCCGATGTCTGTAATAGAGGCATTTGCCCTCGGCAGACCGGTTATAGGGGCAAGGATTGGCGGGATCCCTGAGCTGGTAAGGGATAAAGAGACCGGACTAACTTTTGAACCGGGGAATGCAGATGATTTGAGTGAGAAGATAGAGAGGCTCTTGGCTGATAGCTCTTTATCAGTTGCAATGGGGAAAAATGCCAGGAGGTTTGTTGAGGCTGAGCTTAACCCAGAGAGATATTATCAGAGGTTGATGGAGATATACAGGCAGGTCATTCAGTAAGGCTTCACCCTCCCTTTAATCCCCTCCCGTCAAGGGAGGGACATAAAAAACAATGGAAAAGCAATCATCCCTTCCTAAGGAAATCTGCATTATTCTTACCTACAGATGCAATGCAAAGTGCAATATGTGTGATGTATGGCATCATCCAACAAAGTCATCTGACGAGATCACGACAAAGGATATTGAGAGATTGCCGTCAGGATTAAGGTTTATAAATATTACAG